>JARRKS010000436.1:0-2772 GCA_037387865.1 Flavobacteriaceae bacterium | reverse complement strand
TTGTAAACGATGCTTTTGCTGCAGCACACAGAGCACATGTCTCCATGGTTGGTTTTACTGCCGTTTTGAAAAGCGCGGCAGGTAGAATAATGGAAAAAGAATTAAAATCTCTAAGTAAAGCATTTGAAAATCCAGAAAAGCCTTGTCTCTTCATTATGGGAGGAGCAAAGGCGGATGATTCACTAGAGATTTCAAAATATGTACTAAGCAATAATATAGCAGATATTGTTGTAACTGGAGGAGTTACTTCACAAGTTTTCTTAGCAGCAAAAGATTTTGATCTTGGCAAGAATAATTTAGACTTTCTAGCTAAAAAGAAAGTGCTTGATTTAATTCCAGGAATTAAAGAGCTAATGCTATCATATCCAAAAGGATTTGCGATTCCAGTAGATCTAGCATTAAATGTCAATGGAGAACGAAAAGAAATTTCTGTAAATCAATTACCTACAGAATATTCAATTTTTGATATTGGAAAGAAAACCATAGAGAATTACAGACAATTGATTAGAAAAGCAAAATCAATTGTATTAAGTGGTCCAATGGGAGTTTATGAAAAACCAGAGTTCGCAATTGGAACAAAGAAAATATTCGAGGAAATTGCAAATTCAAATGCTTTTTCTCTTGCTGGTGGAGGACATACAATATCAGCTTTGAAACAATTTGGCTTGTCTGATAAAATATCATATATTAGCACAGCAGGTGGAGCCTTAATCGAATTCTTAATGGGTAAAAAATTGCCATGCGTTGTTGCATTAGAAGCTGCTGCAAAAAGAACTTTATTTGCTTTGTCATCAACCATTTAGATTAAAAAAGAATTTATTTTGGAAAAATCGACTCTTTAAAAGATTAGATAAAAAAGAGTTATTTAATTACTATTTTGATGACAAAGCAAATAAAGAAGTCTTTGAAAGAGCAGCTAAAAAATGCTATTATCCAACAAATCAGATATTATTGGATTTAATTGACACATATAAAAAAGAAACAAATCAACTAAAATTAGCTTTTAGTTTATCAGGTGTATTCTTAGAACAATGTGAAAGATTTGATAAAGATGTTCTTGAAACATTTAAACAGCTTAGTGAAACTAAATGCGTTGAATTTATAAATCAAACATATTATCATTCCATTTCAGGTCTCTATCCAGATAAGAGCGAATTTATTGAACAAGTAAAAATGCATAAAAAAGCAATAAAGGAGCTATTAGGTCGAAGCCCAAGTGTTTGAGAATACAGAACTTCTTTATAACAATACAATTGCAGAAACAGTTGCAGATCTTGGGTATAAGGGCATATTTATGGAAGGAGTGGAAAGAATTCTAGGAGGCAGATCTCCAAATTTTGTTTATAATCCAAAAAATTGTAAAAACATAAAGATTCTTCTTCGTAATTATAAATTAACTGATGACATTGGTTTTAGGTTTTCAGCAAGATGGTGGAGTGAGTGGCCTTTAACAGCGAAAAAATATTCAAGCTGGCTAGCATCAGAAGGGGGACACTGCATTAATATTTTCCCAGACTATGAAACATTCGGAGAGCATCATTGGCCAGAAACAGGGATACATAATTTTTTACAACACTTGCCTATAGAGAAAACCGCAAGTATTGGAGAGATTGATGTTCCTGAAGCAAGTGGAACAATTTCTTGGGCAGATCTAGAAAGGGATTCTAGTGGATGGTTGGGAAATGCAATGCAATGGGCATATTTTACTAGCTTGATAAGACTTGAAGCCTTAATAAAAGAGTCACAGGATAAAGACTTTCTAAATCTTTGGAGATATTTTCAAACAAGTGATCATCTATATTATATGTTCAGTTCTGGTGGAGGACCTGGGGAAGTACATTCATATTTTAGTCCCTTTGGCACACCTATGGATGCATTCGTAGCAACACAATCATCAATATTTGATTTTGAAAACAGGATCAGAACCTCAATCTTAACTACAAATGAACCTTTTCTATTCCACTATGGTTCAGGAAAACAAAAATTCACCGGTACAATGGTTTGGAGTTTAAAAGGATTCATGAATGCTATACGAAAAATTGATTTAAAATCAATTGAATTCCATGATCGAAGAGATGACTTTAGTAGTTGGGCGAAATTCTCACTGAGAGATATAAATTTACATAATGAATTAAAACAAATTAGAAAACAAAAAATCACTGGAGAAAAATTGAGACGCGAAATACTGAGTAAAATTACTAAGAGATATAATGAACTAAGTCAATATACTAAGAATTCTTTGCATCTTTCTTAAAGATTTAATTGTACATTAATTTATAAGAGAAGAAATCATAATTCATTCCTGTTAAGGTTACTCAAAATGAGAGAAGAACTTCCATTTCCAGATAAAGTTTTACAGACATTGCATAATTTATGTGCAACCGCTGCTGATCTAGCTAGACAAGGTGAAGAAGTAGCAAGAATATTGCAACGTGATCAAAATGAAATTGAAGGGATTTTAGATAAATACAAAGCAGAAGGATTTGCAGAGAGTTTTGTTGATAATGAAGGAAAAAAACGCTATTACCTAAATGCAAGAGGAATTATCAAAATCTGTTCTCTATTTACTTAGTGAAAAGAAATGCAAGTCTTAATTTTTTCGTGGGAGTATCCCCCGCGGAAGATAGGTCAACTTGCTGAATATGTAGATATTCTATCCAAAAAGTTAGCAGAAAAAGGAATTTTAACATATGTTATAACCTATCATGATTTTCTTACAGGAGTGGTTAAAGAACCAAGTGGAGTCAAAATAGTTAGAGTTGCAAATCCTGT
>JARRKS010000435.1:2225-2725 GCA_037387865.1 Flavobacteriaceae bacterium | reverse complement strand
TTTGTTTTTAGCCATTGAAACCTCACCAATCTTTGCAAAATTATTATCCCCTAAAGGTGAATATGACTTTAAATTGGAAGATCAAGAGACCGCTATTAAAACATGGGTTAAACAAAAGGTGAATGAACGTAATATTTTATTACAAACCGATATGTCTATAAATAACAAGATTTATAATGACATAGCTGATGAAGAAGAGCTTTATAATTACAAACGAAAAAAAGCAAGAGAATTGATGCAATTGCAAGCAGATGCCTTTTTTCAACATCAGAAGAAAGCACTATAATATTGCCACAACATTTTCTAAATTTTCTACAGATTCAATAGCTTTAAAATGATCTAATAATTCATTGTTGCCTAAACCAATAATCGAAAATCGCTTTTGTTTTGAAATAGCTTCATTGTGAATTTTAGCAATAGCATTTATTCCAAAACTATCTATTCTATTTAAGCCAGTTATATTAAGGATTAAGCTATTTCTCTCATCAAAAATGTTTTGG
>JARRKS010000435.1:0-2211 GCA_037387865.1 Flavobacteriaceae bacterium | reverse complement strand
AAATAGTTGTGATTGTTTTTAATTGTTAATTCCATTTACATAATTATTAGGTTAATTTTTTGACCAAATATTTTATTTAAGTCACAGTTTAATAGATTTAGAGGAGTAAATCTTAATTTTCTTCAAGCAACTTTCATTGCTTTTAAATGTTCATACATATCACGACACCCAAAGCCAGTAATAAAAAGCTTTTTGTTCATTTTAATAGATACCTTGTATAAATCTTCAAATGCTAAAACACCAAAATTATCAATGCTAGATAATTCATCAATGTTTATGACAAGCCTACTCGTTTTATTGAAAATATTTTCGAAATGCGATTTAAATTTATCTACGTTTGATTTATTTAGAGAGCCTTTGATTTCAAACGTATCTCCTAGATTTACAATTTCTAGAGCCATAGTACAAGTTAAGTTTTTAGTTATTTGGATTTAGAGCTATTAATCAATTAACTACATTAAATATCTAAAGAATAAATCGATTCTCATGATTTTTTCGACGAATTGAATTTAACTTTGGACAAACAGACAAAATTCAATTTATGATCTAAATTGACTTAATAAAATCATGCAAAATTTACTAACTTGTTGTAATCATTTTTAGACTATGAAAGCTATTGTTAGAAAAGCAAATTTAGAAGATGTTCCGGTTCTTTTAGACTTTGAGCAAGGTGTCATTAAAGCAGAACGCCCAATGGATCCAACTATTAAGAATGGAAAAATTAGTTATTATAGTATCAAAGACTTGATTAATAGTGAAGATTCAGTAGTCTATGTTGTAGAAAAAAATAAAGAAATTGTTGCTTCAGGTTATGCCAAAATTAAACCAGACAGACATTATTTAAAACATCAATATCAAGGTTATCTTGGATTTATGTTTGTACCAGAACAACATAGAGGTAATGGATTTATTAAGGTCATTATTGATGCACTCTTAAAATGGTGTAAAGAAAGAAAAGTATTTGAAATAAGGCTTGACGTTTATAATGATAATCTACCTGCAATCAAAGCTTATGAAAAATCAGGGTTTAAAAAACACATGATTAATATGCGGCTTGATATTGAAAATTTAGACCTTTAGAACCTTCTATCTGGATTCATCATAGCATGGCCAGTGGCAATGATTAGATTAATACATTTTTCAGATTTCCCAATATAAGGTAATCCATCAGGAGATACTGGCCTTAAGCCACATTTTGCATCGACTAATTCATCTAGCGACAATTTTATGTCTGGATAATAGCTAGACGTAGCCTTGGCAATAGTTTCAACACGAGTTTTATTAATGTTATGGTTTATTCCAGCAATTTCCATTGTACCTGCAAAACGGGTAAATCCGTGCATAGGTGTTACAGCAACTTTTGCTTCGGTAAGAATAGCTGGAATAGTTACTCCAGTGCGTGTTTTTGTGTTTATTCGGTAACCTTTTCCGGCTTGCAGTAATAATTTTAAACCTATTTTTTTACTTAACAATGAGCTCCAAGATCCAGCTGCTAAAACAAATTCATCAGCTCTTAATATTTGTTTATTAGTTTTAATTGAATTGATTTTTTTACCTTGAATATTTAAATCTTCAACTTTTTCACCCTTGAAAAAATGTACGCCAACACTTTCTAAATACACTTTCATTTCTTGCATAAACTCTCCTGGTGTGATATGATAATCACATTCATAGAAGGTAGCTCCAACAACATCAATTTTTACATTAGGTTCTAATTCTTGTAATTCATTTAAATTAAGTTCTCTAACTTTAAGGCCTTCATTTTTAGCTAATCGTGCCGTTTTAATTTCTGAATCTAAAACTTTATTTGTTTTACAAAGCATAAAAAGCCCTCGCTTTTTATAATGAAAATTAAAATGTTCATTTCTTTTAATTTCATCAAATAACTCTTGACTTAAAAGTGAAATATCCTTAATTACTGGTATGGATCTGTTGACATGTTTTTGAGTGCATGATTTATTAAATGCCCAAACCCATTGTAAAAAGTCTAAATTTAATCTAGGTTTAATATATAAAGGACTCGAAGAATCAAACATCCATTTTAGGCCTTTCTTCATGACACCAGGTGCCGATAATGGTATGATATGGCTTGGCGACAAATAACCAGCATTAACATAGGATGCTCCAGAATCTAAATTGGATTGGTCAACTATACTAATTTGATGTCCTTCTTTATGAAGATAATATGCAGAACACAAACCTATGACACCT
>JARRKS010000434.1:0-3468 GCA_037387865.1 Flavobacteriaceae bacterium | reverse complement strand
AAAGGTTATTCCTGCAAAAAAAGTATTGTTACTTAATAAAGCAGAAGACGAATTCAGGCATAAAATGTTTGAAGAGTACAAAAAAAGAAAAGGTAAAGGACATTAAATTATGTCTTAACGTATTTATTCTATAAAAGTTTTTTACGCATTTTTTATTTATATAAATCCTACCCTATCAGCATCTAATTGGTAATCATATTTGAAAAACTAATAAACAAGATAAACAATTTACTAATCAACAATTTAAACCTATCTTTGCATGCTTAAATTTTAACTATGCGATTACATAGAAATTTGTGTTTTGCTATCATAGATGGATTAACAAAAATATTTAATGAAGGAGACTATGCTGATAAGGTTATTCAGCAACTTTTAAGGCGAGATAAACGTTGGGGAAGTCGTGACAGAGCATTTGTAGCCGAAACCACGTACGATATTGTACGATGGAAACGTTTATATGCCGAAATCGCAGAAGTAAAAGAACCTTTTGACAGAGATAATCTTTGGCGCATGTTTGCCGTTTGGGCAACTCTAAAAGGCATCAAATTACCTGATTGGAAATATTTTGAAAACACGCCTACAAGAAAAATTAAAGGACGTTTTGATGAACTCTTAAAAATTAGAAAGTTTAAAGAGGCTATTCCAGATTGGTTAGATGCATTAGGTGAAAAAGAACTTGGTAAAACTATTTGGACCAAAGAAATTGAAGCTCTAAACCAACAGGCCGATGTTATTTTAAGAGTTAACACATTAAAAACCACAAAAGAAAAACTACAAGCAGAATTATTTGACCTTGATATTGAAACCGAATTTTTAAAAGACTACCCAAATGCTTTAAAATTAAAAGAACGTGCCAACGTATTTTCGACCGATGCTTTTAAAAATGGTCTTTTTGAAGTACAAGATGCATCTTCACAATTAGTTGCAGAGTTTTTAAATGTAAAACCCGGAATGCGCATTGTTGATGCCTGTGCTGGAGCTGGTGGAAAAACATTGCATTTGGCTTCCTTAATGGAAAATAAAGGACAAATCATTGCACTGGATATTTACGCCAATAAACTCAATGAATTAAAACGCCGTGCCAAACGCAATAGTGCACATAATATAGAAACTCGGCTAATTGATTCAACAAAGGTCATTAAAAAATTATACGATAAGGTCGATCGGTGGAGGAAAAATAGTTTATGCAACCTGTTCTATCTTGCCTTCTGAAAATCAAGAACAAGTTGACAAGTTTTTAACTTCGGATTTCGGAAAAGATTTTAACTTTGTAACAGATAAAAAAATATTGGCACATAAATCAGGCTATGACGGATTTTATATGGCACTTTTAGAACGAAAACAATAGATTTTATGAAATACATTTACATTTTATTTCTTTTATTATCATCTTTAAGTTATTCACAGCAACCTTATTACGATGGTATAGATTTTAATCAAATAGGTTTAGATTTGAAAACTGCATTGGCAAATAAAATAAGTAGTAATAATACTCCTTTACCATATTCAAGTAGTTCATATGATACGTGGGATGCTTTAAAAGAAACAGATAAAGACCCCGATAATTCTTCAAATGTTTTGTTAATTTATAATAGTTCTAGTGTTCCTAAAGATAACACTCTTGGCGATGGTAATACTGGACCTGAAGATTGGAATAGAGAACATGTTTTTGCTAGGGCTTTAGCTGGGCCATCTTTAGAAACAAATGTTCCAGGTCCTGGGACAGATATTCATAACTTAAGAGCCTCTAACCCTGCTGTAAATTCTGATAGAGGAAGTTTAAAATTTGCTGATGGCAATGGCACTTATGGTGCTGTTTCTGGTGGTTGGTATCCTGGTGATGATTGGAAAGGAGATGTTGCACGTATTATAATGTATATGTATGTACGTTATGATGGTGATGGTACAAGTGTTGAAGAAACATATTGTTGGCCAAGTAATGTTGGTATTGGAAGTAATACAAGTACACCTGATGATATGATTGATTTGTTTTTGCAATGGAATGCTGATGATGAAGTATCTGCAATAGAAATGCAGAGAAATACAGTTTCTGAAAACAGAGTTCAGAAGATTTCTATAATATAAATTCAATTTCAATATACCCAAATCCTGTCAACAATGGCTATGTTAATATTTCTACAACACAAGATTTGGATGCAATTATATACGATGTTTTAGGGAAGCAAATTCTCTCGGAAAAAATAACTTCATCTCAAAACAAAATTGATGTTTCAGGTTTTAATAAAGGCATCTATTTAGTTAAGCTCATTTCCGAAAGTGGTCAAGTCACAAAAAAACTGATAAAACAATAAAAACTTCGAAAATTCTTTTTTAAAGACTAACATTAATTTGTTAGTCTTTTTTTAATTTTAAATCATGACCAAAGGTTTACAAACACATCTTTCAAATATTTTAAATGAAGCCATTGTTAAAATCTCTGTCGTTCACGGTGGAGATATATCCAAAGCATATAAAATTGATACATCTAATAACTGCTACTTTTTAAAAATAAATAACTTTGATACATTGGAAATGTTTCAAACTGAAGCTTATGGACTAGAGTTAATTAGGAATACAAACACCATTAAAACACCTAAAGTTTTAGCTTGCAATACCTTTGAAAACTCTTCTTATTTACTCATGGAATTTATTGAAAGTAAGTCACCTTCGTCTTTAGATTTTAAAAATTTAGGTTTACAGTTAGCAAAGCTTCATCAATGTACATCTAGTGGTTTTGGTCTAAATAAAAATAATTTCATAGGCAGTTTACCCCAAAGCAACATGCAAAACAGTTCATGGACAAATTTTTATGTGATACAAAGATTATTACCCCAACTACAATTAGCTACCAGAAAGCAATTGCTTTCTGAAAAAGAATATAAAACCTTCATTACTTCATGGCGATTTATGGAGTGGTAATTATCTAATTTCAAAAGACGGTATTCCATATTTAATTGATCCTGCTGTATATTATGGTCATCATGAAGTTGACATAGCCATGACAAAATTATTTGGAGGTTTTGGAAACTCTTTTTATAATGCCTACAATTCTGTAATTCCTTTTAATTCTGATATTAACATAAGAATAGAACTTTATCAACTTTACTATTTACTTGTGCATTTAAATTTATTTGGTACTTCATACTATAATTCAGTAATAACAATTCTTAAAAAACACTTCTAAAATAACTGTTAAAAATACTGTTAATAACATGAAATGCTTTCTCGAAAAAAGCTAAATTTAATGGGTAAAAAAATGTATTTTTGCTTTTTCAAAAACGCAATCGTAATACCTCTAAAATGATTCATTTCTTCGGAAACCAAAACAGTAAAGTCTTTGCTGTTCAAGCAACAAAAGAATTATCAACTGAAACAACACAAAAATTAACATGGCTTTTTGGTAACCAGCCTAAAATAGAACAAGCATCAATCGATGCTTTTTTTGTTGGTCCACGAGCAGCCATGATA
>JARRKS010000433.1:0-3417 GCA_037387865.1 Flavobacteriaceae bacterium | reverse complement strand
GGCCTTTCGTTTTCTACATCAAACATGATAGGAATAGAAGGACCATAAATATCGGCATCTAAAATCCCTACCTTAAAACCCATTTTTGCTAATGACACCGCAAGATTTGCTGTAACTGTAGATTTACCAACACCACCTTTACCAGATGCCACTGCTACAATGTTCTGAATCCCTGGAATTGGATTACCTTTAATAACATTTGGTTTTGGTTTTGATGTAGCATCTACTTTTACATTGACAGTAATTTTTGCCTTTTCGTAAACTTTATCATGAATGGTTTTCATGATATCTACTTCTGTACGCTTTTTTGCCTGTAAACTTGGATTATTAATTGTAATATCAACAATTACCTCATCCCCAAATGTTACCACATTTTTCACAGAACCGCTTTCTACCATATTCTGACCTTCACCTGGGGCAGAAATGGTTTCGAGAGCCTTTAATATGTCTTTTTTATTGAGTTTCATTTATTCAGAATAATTCTAAACTACAAATATACAGTGAATTGTTTAGAATATTAAATGGTTTTATTGAAATGATTTATTCTAGAATTATGATTCATTATAATTCCTCTAAAGGATCCCAAAACACTTTGTGAAAATTTTGAATTTGATTATCAACAACTTTAATGCCCTCGCTTTCTAAAAGTTGTTGCATAAGGTTTGTGCCTTCAAAATGATGTTTCCCAGTAAGCAACCCTTTTCTATTTACTACACGATGAGCTGGCACATCTTTACCAACAGAACCGTTCATAGCATAACCAACCATTCTAGCACTTCTGGCGGCTCCAAGATAATTAGCAATTGCTCCATAGCTTGTAACACGACCATAAGGAATTAGTTTTGCTACTTGGTAAACCTTGTCAAAAAAATTAATGGTTTCAGTTTTCATGAATTAAAATTCTTTAATCACATTTATAAGCGTAATGATAGAAATGATTGCTGTTATAGTCCCTATAAAATAGTTCATATTTTTTTGAGACGTAAACTTCTTATTTTTAATCTTATCAAAAAAGAAAATATATATGTATAGCATTACAAATGTTCCTGTTCCAACTCCAGCGATATAAGACGTGACGCTTGTGTAATCAAATGCAAGCCAGCCAAAGCCAGCCAAAGTAATACTCATATATGCCTGATATGGTATTGGCAGTACATTAAGACATGCCAAAAACATACCCAGAAAAAATCGGCTATGTTTACTTTTTACATTCTGATCAATATCTGGTTTTGGTTCTTTTATTTGACTTTGAACCTAATATACGTAATTGGTTTGTTTTGTTCTAAATATTGAGACTCATAAAACGTTTGAATACTTGTAACTTCTTCAGGGCTTCCTTCCTGCCTATAAACATTATGATTGGCATATAAAATCTCATACCCTAAACCATGTAATAAACCAAGGGTATAACCATGCATAAACTCACTATCAGTTTTTAAATTGATTATACCATCTGGTTTTAATATTTTTTTATACTTATTTAAAAAATCCGAATTTGTCAATCTATGTTTTGTGCGTTTATACTTGATTTGAGGATCAGGAAACGTAATCCAAATTTCATCAACTTCATTTTTTTCAAACGCTTGTTCAATCAATTCAATTTGTGTTCTTAAAAAAGCAACATTTGAAATGTTCTCTTCAATTGCTGTTTTTGCTCCTCTCCAAAAGCGAGCTCCTTTTATATCAATTCCTATAAAGTTCTTTTTTGGATACTTTTGTGCCAAACCAACTGAATATTCACCTTTACCACAACCCAACTCCAAAACCAAAGGATTACTATTTTTAAAAACTTTCTCATTCCAGTATCCCTTAATCGCAAAATCTTGATTAACCAATTCTTCACGAGTTGGTTGAAATACATTAGCAAATGTTTCGTTTTCTTTAAATCGCTTCAGTTTGTTTTTGCTTCCCACAAGTTTTTAATATTTTGGCAAAAATAAGGAAATATCTGTGAGCACTAATTATTCTTTACCTTTGATTTTATTTAGATGAATAAGCGCATTTTGGTTTCACCATTAAATTGGGGATTGGGTCATGCAACACGATGCATTCCAATAATCAATGCTTTAATTGAAAGTGATTTTGAGCCTATAATTAGCAGTGACGGTGCAGCATTATTGCTTCTGAAAAAAGAATTTCCACAACTTACTTCTCTAGAGTTACCATCTTATAATATTACCTATTCTGAAAAGAAAACGTTTTTTAAGTTTATCCTTTTAAGGCAGCTTCCAAAACTCCTGAAGTCCATCAAAAAAGAAAACGATTTTGTAAATAAAATTATTAGCGAATATAATATAGATGGCATTATTTCCGACAATAGATTTGGAGTTTACAGTTCAAAAGTACCATCAGTTTATTTGACGCATCAGTTAAATGTTTTAAGTGGTAAAACAACTTGGCTAACTACAAAAATGCATCAATTTGTAATGGACAAATTTGATGAATGTTGGATTCCTGAAAAATTACTAAAAGAGCAAGCTGACTATAAAGGGAATATCTTATTTGTGAAAGGTGTTTTTGAAGACCGGCAAACTAAAATTGAACAAAAACCATTTACCATTTTCAATTTTATGGAAACCGTAGAACTTGAAAAAGCTATTAACCAAAGCAAATTAGTCATTGCGAGATCTGGATATACAACAATCATGGATTTGGCTAACCTAAACAAAAAAGCCTTCTTCATTCCTACGCCAGGGCAATTTGAACAAGAATATTTAGCTACCTATTTAAAGGAATTAAAATTAGTTCCTTATTGTACTCAAGAAGACTTTAGTATTAAGAAACTTGAAGAAGTAAATAAATATAACGGCTTAAAATATGCTGAAAATAGAACTGATTTTAAAGATCTATTTAGCCTTTTCTAAAGTAAATGAAAACTCACTACCAATGCCCAATTCGCTTTCTATATAAATTTTCTCATTGTGAGCCTCAATTATATGTTTAACAATTGCCAAGCCTAAACCAGAGCCTCCTTCTTTTCTAGATCCGCTTTTATCTACACGATAAAAGCGTTCAAACAATCTAGGTAAATGTTCTTTAGCAATGCCTTCCCCATTATCTGTAACACGGACTATAACTTTGTTCTTTATAAGATTCTCAATACTCACTTCTGTTGTTCCATTTTCATGTCCATATTTAATAGAGTTTACTATTAAGTTTGAAAGTACTTGTTGTAATCTTTCTTTATCACCATTTACCATTATTGGTGTTTTGTAGTCCATATCAAAAGTAAGCGTGATTTTTTTCTTTGCGGCTTTCATTTCCAAAAGATCAAATACATTTTGAACTAATTGTACAATATCAAAAGGTTCAATATCTAACCTTAAAGTACCTGACTCCAATTGGGTAATCATATCTAAATCCTTAACAATGTAGATAAGACGTTCTACACCTTTGTCTGCTCTTTTTAAATATTTG
>JARRKS010000432.1:1257-2631 GCA_037387865.1 Flavobacteriaceae bacterium | reverse complement strand
TGTTGTTAAAGGTAAAAGCGAGCTTTACGACCATCTTATAGCTAATAAAAAATTCATTTTTTTAAATGCAGACGATCCTATTCAAGTCAAAAAGTTAAAAACTTACCCTAATAAATTTGGATATAGCAGTTTAGACAACATCTATTATAAGATAAATTTATTGGGAGCACATCCCATTGTGAAGTTGGAAGCAGAAAAAGCCATTATTGGCACGCAGCTAATAGGCAGTTATAATTTTACGAACTGTGCTGCTGCTGTGTTGATAGGAAAATATTTTAAGGTGCCAATGGAGGACATTAAAAATGCCATTGAAGCCTATGTTCCGCAAAACAACCGTTCCCAGATTATAGTCAAGAAGGAATATCACATTGTTCTTGACGCCTATAATGCAAACCCGAATAGCATGGAGGCGGCACTGGAACATTTTAATAATCTTCCCGGTAATTCAAAAGTTGTTTTTCTGGGGGATATGTTTGAACTAGGTAAAAACGCCAGGGAGGAACATCAAAACATTGTTGACCTGGTATCGGCAATGAATTTTGACAAGGTCTATCTCATAGGTCAAAATTTTTATAAGACCCATTCCAATTTCACAAAATTTGCAACTTTTGAAGACTTCTCCGACTTCCTTAAAAGCAATAAATTAAAAAAAGGCAACCTTCTTATTAAAGGATCCAGGGGCATGGCCCTGGAAAGAATTCTGGATTATCTATAATTTCAGGATTTTGTGGAGTGTATTGGATTATCTCGATAAGCTCCCTAATACAAATACAGTCCGCTGCTGCAAATAGAAAATCAAAACCAGTTTTTACCGGCATTGATATTTTATATATACCAAACTCACGAACAAGTTCCCTGTTTAGCATGTATAAAAAATCCACGCAAACTTGCGCGGATTTTTGCTTATAAATCTAACTTAAACCAATATTCCCTGAGTGTTTAATTGATCAAGTTTAAGATATACTTTACGACTTTAATCTTTTAAAGACAAATCGGGTAATAAAAATACCCGTTCCATCACCTTTCCCTGCGTCACTTTCAACGCCACTTGTTACGAATGTCAATTCCCATCCTTCTTCTATCATAGTATTTACTTTAGATGAAAGTAAGGCATCATTCGAAGCAACATTTTGAAAATTTAGTCCGGTTGCACTGTAGAAATTTAGAATTTTAGTTACATCAAAAGCATCTACTTTGGCATTACCACGTTTAGATTTGTTCTGTTTTTTATTTTCCTCCGTTCTGGACGAGGTATATTCTTTATAATCTTTGTTTTCCTGGGCGGAAATGATCCTAGATCTTCCTAATCCCATTGGAACTACAGATTCAATACTGGTTACAATTCTGTACTCAATGGTCTGGCCCTTAATTTCA
>JARRKS010000432.1:0-1246 GCA_037387865.1 Flavobacteriaceae bacterium | reverse complement strand
CAATAAATGAAACAAATAATAGGGCTACAAATAAAATTTTTTTAATCATCTTGTTGGTTTTTTAGTTTTAAATATTCTTAAGATGCAATATTAACTATTAATCTAGACAATTATTCTTATGTTTCGAACAAACTCTCTTCTTAAAGTTCTTTCGTTTCTTAAAACCTTTACAGAATTAACTCCATTTAACTATAATCAAATATTAAATGATCAACTTCTTCCTAATAAAATGAACCCTGATCCAGGATTATTTGCTATAGTTCTTTTCTAGGTTTGATAAACAATCCACGAAATAAAAGAAATAGTATTGGGCTGAATAAAATAAAATAGGCGATGTAAGAATAATCCAAAAGTCTCCAAACTCGAGGATTGTGGATAGATATGTGTGCTGAGTCACGAATATCATAACTTATATCGGTTCTATAATCCCAGGGTAAAGGTGAAATTTTAACCATGATATCGTCCCCTTCCTTTACTTCAAACCAAAAATACCTGCGGTTCAAATCCATTGGAGCAAACGGCTGATTAGTATTAAAAAAACCTTGGTATGATTGATTTATTTTTAATTCTGCGCCATCCCAAAAATCAATTGCATTTTGGTATGATTGCTTTATCTCTTTTCCCCAGGAATCAGATGCAATGCTTAACCCGTCATAATCTAAACCTAATCTCCTTGCATATAAACGTAATTTATAAATTCCTTTATAATTCGATTTTACTAATAGGTCATAGTCATTGGTCTCCTTTATTAAGCCGCTCAAAATAATTTCCTTATTTCTTCGCTTAATATCCCAATTGGAACTGCTTGCGTTAATGGAATCATAAAATACTGATGTGCCAGAGCTATCTATGATATCAAAATCAATATCCTTAGTATTTATTTCTTTGGTACTATCCAATAACCTGAATATAAAATACAAACTATCCCCTTCTATTGCGGTAAAGTTGACTCTGTTATTTGCTGTTAAGGAATCAATTAATGTCATGTTTGGAAGTAAATGAAAACCATCTAATGACTCTTCCAAATTTTTATAATAATTATTATTTTCTTCATAAGTAGAATTATAATTGTATTTTCGGATATCTATTCTACACATTAACCCACCATTTTCATTACTATAATCTGAATCATCTATTATTCCTTCACCTTGGTAATAGGTATCTGAATAAACCATTAATCTATAAATACTATCATTTTCTACATAAATATTTTCTCCCTCTGCCCATCCTTTACCATAATCATTTC
>JARRKS010000431.1:0-2604 GCA_037387865.1 Flavobacteriaceae bacterium | reverse complement strand
CTCAAATAAATATGTTCCAGATCATCCAATACCTCCTCATCCTTTTTTTCTTTACTCTGTAGTTTATTCATCACATGATAAACATCATTCGCTACCTCGTCATGAACTTTTTTCGAAATTCTGGACTCTGTTTGATACACCTGTTCCAAAGTTTGCTTCTTATGCCTGGATTTGAGTAAGAAGTATAATAATATGGCAGTAATAAATAATAAGAGTACAACACCTTGCGCGATGGTAGTTTTTCTTTTTTGCATCTCTTTTTCCAACTCACTTTGCTGGGCTTTTTTTACATACGCACCATATTCATACTTGCTTGCTGCATATTTATTTTCTTGTAGTTGGTTGTTTAGATTTATACTATCCAGTATCTTCTTGTATTCTTGAAATTCTTTATGACCATCCATATCTATAATTATAGATAGTGCCTCCTCAACAGACTTCGAATCATGATTAGTTCTCGCCAATTCTAGGGCTTTATTGGCATGCCTTAAGGCCTCACTTTTAAGGTCTCTGTCTTTATAATATTCTGCCAAATGCAAATAACTGGTATTCATTCCTAGAGCATGCCCAATAGTGGTTCTGTACTGTAAACCCTTTTCTAAATTTGTTAAAGCTTCAGGATCCTTGACTTTAGACTGAACAAAACCTAAATTATCTAAAGCTCGGGCTGCATTTAATGAATCATTTTTGTTCAGATAATAATGGGCTACACTCTGCAATTCTTGTATGGCCAGATCGTATTGTTGTTGTTCCCTATACACATTGGCCTTATTGTTCAATACATCAACTATATGCATCGAATCTTGAGCAATGTCCAATACGTTATCGTAGTAGTTTAAGGCTTTGGTATAATCTTTAAATTCTCTGTAAATAATACCTAATTGATTGTACAGGCCTATTCGTGGTTCAACTAAAGTGTCTTTCCCTTTAAGCCCATCCAAAAAATATAAAGCTTGTATGACAGAATTCTCACTATCATAGGGTACACCTAGCTTACTTTGTATCACAGCAATGTATCGTAGATCTAGAATAGCACGAAGGGTATCACTTTTTAAAAGACTTTCCTTTTTATGATTCTCAAAATAGATATAGGCGTTTGTTAAATCGTTACTGGTATTGGGTTTTATGATTAAGTTATAGTAATAGTTTGAACTGTCTTTATTTTGTTGCGCATCCAAACGCCCTAAACAACAATGCAATACCGCAAAAATTAAGAGGAATGACTTCTGTAGCGATTTCATTCCTCTAAAGTAATAACTATTTTCCAGTTATATGCCTACTAACCACCTGGTGGAGGCATTTTGTTTTGCTGACGGGAACCGGGGTCAGTCTGGCGGCAAACAAAGTGCCTGGCATCCGCGCCGCTCTGTGTCATGACATATCGACCTATTAGAGGGTTTTATAATTCTATGATGGTATTCTAAATAAAAAATAAACATTTGTGTTTTAGGACTTATGAATTTCTAAATGGTGTCTTTTTGATTTAATAACTCTAATGATCTTCAATCCAAAGCACAATTCCTAAAACTCCAATCACACCAGCGAGGCCCAAAACAGAATTAAATATTGTTGAGGTGGTCTTATCCTTTATTCTAACATAATTAATTTCAGCACTATCTAAAGGAATTTTGGCTGGGATTCTTTTAATTTTTTGAACTCCATAATATTGACCATGTTGCAATTTTATCCGTTTAAATTTAAGTTTTTCATTATTTTTTGTTCTCACCAAAACCTTATTATTAGTTTTGGATGCATCATGAAGTGTAAAATAATTTGGTTTGTAAAGCGTACATCCTTGAAGCAATATTAGTACCGAGAAAAATAGTGCTAATAATTTTAAATGTATTTTAAGTGCTTTCATAACTACATTCTTTAATGTATAAATCTAATTATATCACTACCCATAGACAATGAGGAATATCAGTTTGGAATTAGACAATTTTAGAAGTCAGTTTCAATTTTCATCAAACTGACAAATATCATTGTTTGAAAAACTAATAATTTGTTTCTTTGATATTGAAATTAACCGTGATGCATGAATATTCATATTTGGTTGGTTGGCAGGGGAATAATACTTAATTGAATTATTCCCTTGTTTATTTAAGATATCCAAAAAATGAGTATGAAAAAGGAAGATATGATTATTTGGGATATTGATGGATATGATTTGGAAATCTCAAATCCCCAAAAATTGTATTGGCCAAAAGAGGGATTTACCAAGATGAATGTTTTAAATTACTATAAAAACATCTCGGCCATTCTATTGCCTTATTTTAAAAATAGACCAGCAACTTTACATTATTTCCCATGGGGGATTAAAGGGTTCTCTTTTTACAAAAGAAATTTTGAAGATTCAGATAAAAAAGGAAAATTGTTTCGTGTTTCTTCTTATAAGGAGATAAGCCAGGAAAAAACAATACAAGTCCCTTTAATTGATTCTGCTGCTGGATTACTTTGGTTTGCTTCTAAAGGAGGTTTTGAGTTTCATTTATGGTCGTCCAAAATGCCAAATTATAATAAGCCAGATATCGCTATATTCGATCTAGATACCAATAAATACACACCTTTTAAAAGTATTTTAAAAGCATCTCTGTATTTGAATGA
>JARRKS010000430.1:0-2516 GCA_037387865.1 Flavobacteriaceae bacterium | reverse complement strand
TTTTTTTGAGATAGTATAATTTCCTGATTCAGCAGTCCCGACCTAAACTTAATTTGACAGAATCGCAAGGCGGGTCAATACATCACTTGACAGTTCAATTCTCGGAGTATGATATCACAACCAATGGGATCGACCTTAGATTTCCAGAGATATAGCAGTAAAATTTAATCGGGATTCGATATTGATTTGTCGGAGAATAACAGCCAGCCATCTTACTTTATTTCAATTATATACAACTATTGTTATGCTGACTCTATTCGAAATATTGTGGCCGATTTAAACAGCTTTAAACCGAGAATCAATACAATAACACCAAGTATGAAATACAAAGGTTGTAAAAAATTACGTAGACCAACAAACCAGACTTCGGTTGCCATATAAAGAATTAAGAATATACCTAATACGATTGCAATACTGCCAGAATATCTTTTGCGTAAAAATGTAACCGTGCCAGCCAAGACATTCCCAAGTCCAATAACTATTAGCAGAACCAAACCGGGGATAAAATAGTTATTGAAAGGCGAATTACTTAACCACTCTATAGGAAAGTCAGGGATTCCATTTGGATTTGAAATTAATCTGAATCCACCAGCGATAGCTGTGAGGCCAATTAAAGCCTGAAGGATACCTAAAAAATATGCCAGAAATTTGCTCTTGTTATTTGCATTCATAAACCAATTCCTTTCATATTAAATTTACCAACATTGATTATTTATTTTTTCCGTCTAATAACTTGTCCCGCCTTTTTTTATTAAAAAAGAATAGAAAATGAGATTCAACTGATCAGGAGGTGTTTGAAGTAGAAAACGAATAAAAATGAAATGCCGATTTCAGAGCCATTACCCTTCTGTAAGAAATGCTAAATATAAAAAATGTATCGTGTCAAGAGAAATTCTACAATGTGGTAGTCATGATTAGATGGGAAAGTTGTGACATGCATGAAGATTAATAAGTATCTAAAGCATTTACAACATCAATTGATATACAGATATCAAATTTAGTAGGTGTCAGGTCAAGTAAATCCTAATTTTGACTTTTGTCAGATCATCTCTGTCCAGCGACAATCAGTCCGCTTAATCTTTAGTTATTCTTGCCAATAGTTCTCCTCTTGTAATTACACCGCCGACCCATAAACTTAATATATGTCCTTTAGTGGGAGTACGGATGTTTTTTTCAGAGAAATCAGGAAAGCTGATTAAATTTCCTAAATAATCTGTTTTTTTCCCAAGCTGTTGGAGATTAGGAATAAATAATCCGCTATTCTCTGCTTTAACTATTCTCATTTTATCATCATCGATGGGTATTGATTTGATCGATAGGTATTGATTTGAATTTATGAGGTTCTGAAAGATTTCCTGTATGTTTTAGAAAGCTTTCTATTATTTTTAACCCTTTATTAATATAATTAAAAGTGATTCTTTTTCCTTCACCTAATTCAACGGTTATTGCTTTTATGTTTCTGTCTAAAAGACAACCTACCAAAGTGTTCTCAAGAGGTTCTTTTCTTAGTAAAATAAATGGCACATCAAGATGTTCAATCAAATCTTGGACATCAGAGTATCTCGGTTCATATAATCTTGCTTGAGGCGTATCGAGAATGTTATCGTTACCGTTGTGAAGATCTAATACACAACCGCATTTATTAAGTATTTTGAATATGTTGTAACACATTTTTTCTGTAATTACGCCATCATTCTTTCCAGGCCAGCAACGATTCATATCTTTTCTGTCTATCCTGCTGGTTCTTTCTTTGACATTATATGCCAAAGGGTTTGCTACAGGGAAGATGATTATTTTTCCTTTGAGAGGGTATTTAATTTTCAAGAATTCTTTGAGAATGACAATTGAGAAGAACTCATTTCCATGCTGAGTTGCGACGATTCCGGTAGTAGGTCCTTTCTTTTTTGAATCTACTATAAAATAAGGTATTCTGACTGGAGACCCATCAGGCAATTCTTTAACAACCAATATTTTATTTTCTATTTTCAAATTAAAATTCTCTTTATAATTTTTTTAACTAAAGTCCGGCTTAGTTTTGCTTTGTAACTTCTTAAATTTTCTAACAATTAATCCAATATGCTGTCAATTCTTTTATTGACATTTGAATTTTTTCTTTCAAACCAAAAAATTTAAGTACGATGAAAAATTAGATGATATTGAATTATGGGAGCCACATATTGAACTCATGGAGGAAAAAAACTGCTCTGGTTCAGTCAGATAAACTTGAGATAGCTGCAACGACGTTACACTATCGAGTACTTGATTTTTATGTGACAACATAACATCTTATCACCCAACGATAATTGTCTCGAATCTTCTACGTATATTTAAACTTCCGAATTGGTGATATGGTAAGTTTCGAAATAATTTTTTAAGCAAATATTCGAATATTTTTTATAGAGGACAAAATGATCGGAGCCATTGCCGGAGATGTTATCGGTTCGGTTTTTGAGCAATATGCGATAAAGTCAACGCAGTTTGAGCTTTTCAGCCGGCATTCCAAATATACCGATGAC
>JARRKS010000429.1:0-2852 GCA_037387865.1 Flavobacteriaceae bacterium | reverse complement strand
TTCTTCTTTTGCACCTTCTAAACCAGCTACGTCTTTAAATGTGGTTTTAACTTCGGTATTCTGATCAAATAATTTTGCTTTAGATTTTCCAATATTAAAAATCTGTCCAGCACCACCACCAGCACCACCACCTCCAGACATACGTCGCATAATAAATATCCAAACACCAATAAGTAATACGAATGGTAAGATACCAATTAAGAAATCTCCCCATAAGTTTTGCTCGGTCTTAAACACTAAATCTGTAGAAAGGTCGTCTTCTTTTTTTGTTTCTTTAAAAGTGTTTTCAAAGTTTTGAAGATCACCTATTTCAAAAGAGTAATTTGGAATTTTTGCTGTTGTAGGAAATAAGCTGTTAGGTTTCGATTTTTTGTGTATTTCTTTTTCTTGAGCTTCTTTAGTTAAATAAACTTTAGCTTCTCTACGGTTTACAATTTCAACTTTCTCAACATCACCAGCTTCAAGATAGCTGAAAAATTGAGAGTCGTTTTTGCGTCTCCCCAAAGACTTTCTATGTCATAATATTCTCTAATATGTTTTTGGAAAACATGTACAACTACATTTACATAATCTATTAAAACCCATTCGGCGTTATCTAATCCTTCAATATGCCAGGGTTTTTCTTTTAATTCTTTACTAACTTTTTTCTGAATTGAGTTTATAATGGCGCTAACTTGTGTATTTGAAGTTCCTTCACAAATTATAAAATAATCACATACTGTATTTTCAATTTCTCTTAAATCTAAGATGTTAATTTCTTTTCCTTTTACATCTTCAATCCCACTTAATATTGTTGTTATTAATTGATCTGCGCTAATATTGTCTTTCGCCATTAAATTGTTTTAATTTGTGCAAAGTTATTATTTTTTTAGTTCTTTATACTTTAAAATAATCATAAGATTTGCAACTTCATTATAATGCATGTAATCAAACTTAATGCCACCGATTCGACTAATTCATTTTTAAAAGAATTGATTAGTAATGAAGATGTTGTAGATTATACAGTAGTTGTTGCAGAATGCCAAACTCAAGGTAGAGGGCAAATGGGTACCGTATGGGATTCTGAAACTGGTAAAAACCTTATGTTTAGCTTGTTTAAGGATTTAAGTATTCACGATGTAGATTTTCCGTTTTATATAAGTATGGCTATTTCATTAGCAATTCTGAAGGCTTTAAAATCATTAAATATTCCTGATTTGCATATTAAATGGCCTAACGACATTTTGTCAGCAGATAAAAAGATTTGCGGAATTTTAATAGAAAATGTCATAAAAAACAAACTAAACTCTACGATTATTGGAATTGGAGTTAATGTAAATCAGACTAAATTTAAGAATCTTCCAAAGGCTTCTTCATTAAAAAACATTACTGGTGTTCATTATAATTTAGATGAAATTTTACACGGCATTATAAAATACACAAAATACTATTCTTCAATTTTACAGAATGAAGAATATGATGCTGTTAAAAGCGAATATGAAAACAGCTTATTTAGAAAAGACAAACCTTCAACATTTAAAGACGCTAATAATGATTTGTTTTCTGGTATTATAAAAGGTGTTACCAAATATGGTAAACTACAAGTGCTTTTAGAAGATGGTATTGTAAAAAAATATGACTTAAAAGAAATTACAATTCTGTATTAAATTACTTTGGGAATGCTTGTTGCCAGCGTTTCTATAAATTTACTAATAGGGCCTTTGATCATCATGGCCATCATTGGGTTAAAATCACCATCAAAAGACAACTGTACTTCACTATTTCCAGCTTCAGTTTCTATAATATGACCAGTAAGTGTAAAATCCAGTTTACTTTCAGCGGCACCCAATACAATCTTATTTGGAGCTACTACTTCTTTCTTTTTTAATACTATTTCAGGCATACCTTTTAGTGCAAAAAGAAATTTGTCTTCATCGGGGATTCTAAATTCATTTTCTAAATAGTTTATAAGTATATTTCAATTAACGTTCCATTCACTGGGGTTTTCATTCCAATCAGACAGTGTTTTCAAATCTTTTTGTGATATATAGTTGGTTTCAAGTGCTTGCTCTAACAAACTTTTATAATTACTTAATGTATAAAGCGTGATGTTTTCTTTTTTAAAATTTTCTGATGCTAATTCAAAACCATAAGTAAAAATAGCTATCATACCTTTTACATTTACGCCAGCTTCTTTCAAGGCTCTAACCGCATTCAAACTACTTTTGCCAGTACTGATAAGGTCTTCTACAACCACAACATTTTGCCCAGGTTGGACAAAACCTTCTATTTGGGTTTTTCTACCATGCCCTTTAGCTTCTGGTCTCACATAAATAAACGGAAGACCCATATATTCTGCAACAAGCATACCTATACCTATAGCTCCTGTAGCAACTCCTGCAATGACATCGGGTTTTCCAAATTGTTTTTCAATTTGTTTACCCATAGCTTCTCTAATGTAGTTTCTAATGTTTACAAAAGATAACACAATTCTGTTATCGCAATAAATGGGAGATTTCCAACCAGAAGCCCACGTAAATGGTTCTTTTGGGCTTAATTTTATGGCATTGACCTGTAATAAGACTTCGGCTGTTTTTCTGGCAGTATGTTTATTGAAAATCATAGAAGCAAAACTAATATAATTTTACTTTTAAATAACATTTGTTAATTAATAAAAATAAATTTTTTGAGTAAGTTTATGTTCATAAAAAGTGATATTTTTAGCACTTTGTAATTATTATACAACGCTTATGTATAAAGTTTTTGTCAATGACAAACCCATAGTTCTTACCACAGAAATTGAACAAGAAACCTATTTTAAAAATTATTTACTCAATAATGTAAAGCTTGGAAAAATTATAAGAACCCTTAAT
>JARRKS010000428.1:0-2993 GCA_037387865.1 Flavobacteriaceae bacterium | reverse complement strand
AACCTTTCTTTAGGCAATACTATACTTGTTGAATTTGGTCTAGTAAAAAAATCTGTTTTAAAATATTTTGGTATTTCTCAAGATGTGTTGTTTGCTAATTTTAATTGGGATAATGTATTGAAAATGGTAAAGCATAATACCATAGTATTTAAGGAAATACCTAAATACCCAGAAGTAAGACGTGATTTTGCTTTGCTTGTTGATGACCAAGTAACTTTTGAGCAGATTGACACAATAGCTACGAAAACTGAAAAGAATTTATTGAAAGATGTTGATTTGTTTGATGTTTATCAAGGTCAGAATTTACCAGAAGGCAAAAAAAGTTATGCTGTAAGCTTTACTATTCAAGACGATAAAAAAACGCTTACAGATAAACAGATTGATAGAGTTATGAAAAAGCTTCAAACCAATTTTGAAAAAGAACTTGGTGCAGAATTACGCTAAATTGATAACCATAATATAAATAAGAAAAGCCTGCAAATTGCAGGCTTTTTCAAAACTCTAAAAAAATTAATGCGTTAAATTACTTTAACATTTATTGCGTTTAATCCTTTTTTACCTTCTTTTAATTCAAACTCCACGTTA
Source organism: Flavobacteriaceae bacterium (assembly GCA_037387865.1). Classification (GTDB taxonomy): domain Bacteria; phylum Bacteroidota; class Bacteroidia; order Flavobacteriales; family Flavobacteriaceae; genus Gilvirhabdus. Next base: position 2,408 of record JARRKS010000428.1, on the reverse strand, counting down.
TCTCCTTCAGAAATTCTGTCAATTAAGCCAGAAACATGAACAAAATACTCATTGGATGAACCCTCTTCAATAATAAATCCAAAACCTTTAGACTCATTGAAGAATTTTACTGTACCATTTTTCACTGTAATAAATATAAATTAATAAAGTACAAATGTAAGATTATTAATGTTGATTACGATATTATAATTCAGAATTAATTTTCGTATCTTGTAGAGACCTAATATTGTGAATCACATGTCAGAATCAAATTATGTAAAAATATATACTGGTAGTTTTATAGTTGCTCAACTTATTACTGATCATTTAGAAGCAATTGGAATAACACCTGTAATTAAAGATGAAACTGAATCTGCCAGACTCGCAGGATTTGGATCTTCAATACCTGGTCTTCAAGAAGTTTATGTCACTAAAGAGGAACTAGATTCTGCTGTTCCTGTCGTTGAAGAAATAACTTCAGAGCTACAAAACTAAATTAAACAGTTACTGAATACATTTTATTTCGAAGCTCTTTTATTTTAGAATCTTGCATATATTCATCAAAAGTTGTGTATCTGTCTATAATTCCATTTGGAGTTAACTCTACTACTCTATTGGCAACTGTTTGAGCAAATTCATGGTCGTGAGTTGTAAACAATATAGTTCCTTTAAAGTTTTTCAAAGAATTGTTGAATGCTGTAATACTTTCTAAATCTAAATGGTTTGTTGGTTCATCAAGCATTAAAACATTAGCTCTAACCATCATCATTCTAGATAGCATGCAACGTACTTTTTCGCCTCCAGATAATACATTTGCTGTTTTTAAAGCTTCTTCTCCACTAAAAATCATTTTGCCTAAAAATATTTATTATTGAAAAATGAACTATTATCCAGTGGCAAATACGATTGAGATGTTGTAATTCCCCAAGAATATTTTCCTGAATCTGCTTTTTGGTTTCCGTTTATTATTTCATAGAAAGCAGTTGCAGCTCTGGAATCTCTTGAATAAACAACTACTTTGTCACCTTTTGTTAAATTTAAATCAATGTTCTGAAAAAGTGTTTCTCCATCCAACGACGCTGCTAGTCCTTCAATATTTAAAATTTGATCTCCTGCTTCTCTATCTTGCTCAAAAATAATGGCCGGATAACGACGGCTTGATGGTTTAATATCAGAAATATTAAGCTTATCAATCATTTTCTTTCTACTAGTAGCTTGCTTGGATTTAGCAACATTGGCAGAAAAACGACGAATGAATTCTTCCAATTCCTTCTTTTTCTCTTCTGCCTTTTTATTTTGTTGAGCTCGCTGTCTAGCAGCCAATTGAGAAGATTCATACCAGAACGTATAATTACCAGAATAATGATTTATTTTTCCGAAATCTATATCAGAAATATGTGTGCAAACAGCATCCAAGAAATGCCTGTCATGAGATACAACAATAACGCAATTTTCATAATTTGCTAAAAAGTTTTCAAGCCACGAAATAGTTTCATAATCTAGATCATTTGTAGGCTCATCCATAATTAATACATCTGGATTACCAAACAAGGCTTGTGCTAAAAGTACACGTACTTTTTGTTTTCCATCAAGATCACTCATCATTGTATAATGCAAATCTTCCTTTATGCCCAAATTAGAAAGCATTGCAGCAGCATCACTATCTGCATTCCAACCATTCATTTCTTCAAATTCTACTTGAAGTTCTCCTATTTTATCAGCATTTTCATCAGAATAATCTGCATATAAAGCATCTATTTCTGTCTTAATTTTAAATAAAGGCTTATTTCCCATTAAAACAGTTTCAAGAACGCTGTGTTCGTCATAAAGGTTATGGTTCTGTTCTAGCACAGACATTCTCTTTCCAGATTCTAAAGACACATGGCCAGAAGTAGGTTCCTTTTTACCTGAAAGTATCTTTAAAAAAGTAGATTTTCCTGCTCCATTAGCACCAATTATCCCATAGCAATTTCCTTGATTAAAGGTTGTATTGACCTCATCGAACAAAATACGTTTACCAAATTGAACTGAAAGATTTGAAACTGTAAGCATTAGCCTTATTTTAAATTTTGCGCAAAAGTAAAAAAATCAATCCATTAGACGAAAGAAAAGCCATTATATTAATATTTAACAGCGTATTAACAGCACATTTGATAATCAAAACATATTTTTGTTTCAGAAAGAAATAACATCTATTTGTTAGATGAAGACATATATGAAACAATATTACCTGCTTTTTTTAGTGCTTTTCACTCTTGTAGGATGTCAAAAGGATGTTACTAAAGAAAAAGGCGACTATGCGTATTTTGGTGGTGAAATAATTAATCCTAATAGTGATTATGTTGTTTTATCAAAATCTGAAGAGCCTCTGGATACTATTTACCTTGATGATAACAATCGCTTTATATATAAAATTGAAGATGTAACGG
>JARRKS010000427.1:0-3138 GCA_037387865.1 Flavobacteriaceae bacterium | reverse complement strand
GCTAGTACTAAAGGTTCCCATGTTTCGCATAATGGTGGTGCATAAGCTGTGTCTGCTTTTGCTAATTCACGAATTGTCATGTGTTTTTGTATAGCAAATGATAATGCGTTTATACGTTGAGTCACTTCTTCTCCTCCAATAATTTGGCCTCCAATAATTCTTTGTGACTCTTTTTCTACAACAATTTTTATCCTAATTGATTTCGCTTCTGGGTAATACTCTGCTCTAGTTTTAGAACTTATGGTTCCTGATACAGTTTCAATTCCAGCTCTCTTTGCAGCATTAACCGTTAATCCAGTAGATCCTACTTGAGTATCAAATAGTTTAGTAACCGCTGAGGCTAAAACTCCTTCGAATAGAGCATATCCTCCACCAGCATTTGTTCCTGCAACTTTGCCTTGTCTAACTGCAATTGTTCCAAGTTGTGGGCAATTTGGTTCATGAGTTATCAAGTTTGGAACTTCAGCGCAATCTCCTGCTGCGAAAATATCTTCTATATTTGTTTCCATTTTAGGATTTGTTTTAATTGCACGAGTTTTTCCCAAGATTATTTTCGCTTCAGTTGCTAATTTCGTGTTTGCACGAACTCCGAACGCGCTTACTACTAAATCTGCTTTAATATTTTGTTCTACTGTAGCTACTCCAGTAGCTTTTTCTCCCCCTAAAATCTCTTCAACTCGGTTTTCAGTTAAAATCGATATATCCTTTTGTTCAAGCATTTGCTTTACAATTTTTGCCATATCAAAATCTAACATTGCAGGTAAAATTTGAGGGAGCATTTCTACTATTGTAACCTTCAAACCTCTTTCTTTAAGACCAATTCCTGTTTCAATACCGATTAATCCAGCACCCATAATTATTGCTGTTTTTGCCTTAATTTTAGGCATAAAAGGTGATGCGCCTGTAGATATGATTAATTTATCATATTCTAGTTTTTGGAAATTTGTATTTTTGTTTATTATGCTAATTTTTTTGTTTTGAGTGTCAATTTCTGTAACTTCTGTCTCAATTTTCAACTTTAATTTCAACATTTTATACTATGCAGGAGAAAATACTGTGAGATCATCAAAACTGGAGATTTCGCCTCCAATTACAAAAGGAAGACCGCATCGAGAATATCCAGCATCTGGTTCTTTAGTTATTAATGTAATTTCTGCAGTTCTGTCTTTTTTTCTACAAGCAGATGCTGCGTCAACTCCCGCAGCATGAGCTCCAATAATAATAACTTTATTTGGCATTAATTGCCACTTCTTTATTATTGATTTTTATGCCAATCAACTGATTTTTTAAAATCCATCAAGTTTACTAATTCTGCATCCAACTTTGATGGTTTTAGAATGACTAACCATCCTTTTCCATATGGATCTTCATTCAGAATTTCAGGATTAGATTGAATTTCATTGTTAACTTCTTCAATTGTTCCACTAATAGCTGCAATTAGATCAGAAACTGCTTTAACTGATTCTAAAGTACCATATGGATCGTCTTGATTTAATTCTGTTCCAACCTCAGGAAGTTCAGCGTAAACTATTTCTCGTAAAAATCATTGGAATAAAATAACCCTTCCGGAACTTCATATTCTCCTACTTTTACCATCTTTATTTACCTAAATTATGATAATCTGCTTTCTTAGCTAAAAAGCTTTAATCAAATCTTTCGAATAAATAAGAAAACTTCGGAGTTTATCTTTCTCTTTTTCCCACGATATATTCTTCTACCCAATTTTTAGCAATTGAATCTGGTATTTGAATGGGTGGATGTTTAAATGCATAGGATGATATGCTTAGCAATGATCCTTTTATTTTTCTATCTAATGCAATTTTTACAGCTCTTATTAAATCAATTACTACACCAGCACTATTTGGTGAGTCTTCAACTTCAAGTTTAACATTTATTGAAATAGGTCTATCTCCGAATTTTCTACCTGTGAGTGTAATATAGCATATTTTCTTATTATTTAAAAATTGAACATAATCTGAAGGACCAATTCTAGTTGGAAGCTCATATGGAACTAAACTGGTTACTGCTTCCGTTTTGCTAATTCTTTTTGTTTTTAATCTTTCTTCTACTGTCATGTTTAGGAAATCAGTATCTCCGCCTAGATTGAGTTGATATGTTTCATCAACTATTACTCCTCTATCTAGACATAATCTGACTAAATTTCTATGTAGGATTGTTGCTCCAACTTGACTTTTAATGTCGTCTCCTGCAACTGGGAGTCCTGCACTTTCAAATTTTTTGCTCCACTCTTGATTTGATGCAATAAATTCTGGCATACAATTAATAAAAGCACAGCCTGCTTCTATAGCTGCTTTTGCATAAAATCGTGTTGCTTGTTGACTCCCAACAGGTAAGTAATTCACTAAAATATCAGCTTTAGTTTCCTTTAAAACCTCTACAACATTATCAATTTTTTGAGTCTTTTTGTCATAAATATTAAAAACTTCTTTCATGTGTTCAGCTACACCATCTAGGATTGGACCGGTTTTGATTTTTACATTAAGGTTAGGAACATCTGAAAATTTTACACAGCAATTTGGTTTAAGAAATATTGCTTCAGATAGATCTTTACCTATTTTGTCTTTATTTACTTCAAAAGCTGCAACAAATTTGATATCTTTAATGTGATATCCTCCAAAATTTACATGCATTAAACCAGGAACAGCTACATCTTCTTTTGCGTTCTTATAATATTGTACTCCTTGAATTAACGCGGAAGCGCTATTCCCTACTCCTACTATTGCTACTCGAATTTCTGACAAACCAGTAAACTTCCATACCTTTATTAGTCAAGGCTTAATGTTCTGTCTACGCTATAACTTTTTCTAATAGAGTGATAAAGATAAAAAGGAATTATCAATACATTACACTATTGTAGGTGTATATGTTGACTAATGATGAGATTTCAATCAAATATGAGCCTTTTAAAGAAATAATAATAATGGAAAGAACTCGCTTTCAAACTCCTGAAAAATTAGCTCGCTTCGTTTCTGTTATAGCGGGTGGGAAATTAGCAGGACTTTACTGGGTTGATGGGATAGTATTTCTTTATTTTCCTCTTCCTGCTTCAAATCAAATAATAGCTAAGGAATTAGTTGAAGAAAAAAAGCTTTACTGGTCTTTTATCGGTTATTCCTC
>JARRKS010000426.1:1149-2754 GCA_037387865.1 Flavobacteriaceae bacterium | reverse complement strand
GAGCATTTATAGTTTGGATCTTTATACTATAAAATCTTCGCTACGCTTCTTTGGATTCCATACTTTTATTGTTGATGCGTTTTTTATTTGTTCGATATCATCCACTTTTTCTTCTTACTTAGGAAAAAAACGGCTATAACAAATATTCCTGCCAAGCCAATAATTACTGGAAAAATATTAGCTTCCAAGTTTCCATTCAGCAAAACTACCAATATCACTATCAAAATTATGCCTAATACCAACGCAATTTTTTGGAACATTACACTTCATATGTTGATTAGTCTACCTACGCTATATAGAGTTTCTCTTGAATGATTATCTCATAGATATTGAAATTAATGTTAACAAAAATCTCGCTGTTTGCAACTGATATTTCATGAATTAAATTTTAACTTTTATAAAAGGAGAACAGAAAAGAAAGGTAGGGATCTAGCTAATGTTGCAAGAAGGGCACATTCAATTATGTAATGTGCATAAATTTTTTATCAAAAATTATATTGGGTTTTTTCGGATATTCAATAATATCATTAGTTGGGGAAAGTGGATATGAATTACGTAACTATTATTGGATTGGCAGCAGCTGCAATGGGTGGGCTTGCCCTTTTACCTCAAGTGTTGAAGGTTTTGAAGACTAGATCTACTAAAGACATTTTTATGGGGGGCAGTTGAGATGTTTTCTTTTTCAAACGTTTAGTATTCTCCTGTAAAGGGCAGCGTATTTTTTGGCTACTACTGCCCAAGTGAAATCTCTGCTGTAGTTATAAACAATTTTTTGCATGTTTTTTCTTTGTTTTTCATCTTCTAATAGTTGAAAAATGCGTTTTGTAATGGATTTATAATTTTTAAATTTGCAAAGAAGACCTCGACCTTCTGATAAGGCTTCTTGCGCGTGAAGGTAAGGCGTGGCTATTATTGCTTTCCCTGTTCCCATTGCATAAACAAGTGTACCGCTGGAAATTTGGTTTGGTTCAATATACGGAGTGATGTATATGTCTGTTGCTTGAAGGTACTTGATTAGTTCTCTTTTAAGGAGGAAGCGGTTGTGGAATTTGACATTTTCATATAGCTCCAGTTCATCGACTAGTTTGATGAGTTTCTTGCGGTATCGCTCACCTTCAAACTTTCTTACCTCTGGATGGGTTTCCCCAATTATCAGATAGATAATTTCGGGGTATTTCTTTACAACTTCAGGGAGGGCTTTAATAGCATACTCTATCCCCTTGCCTCGACTTATGAGTCCAAAAGTTGAAAGCACAATTTTTCCTTTTAAACCAAAAAGCGAAGACTTAATCTTGTTACTGTCAACAAAAGGAACATCTGGACAGCCATGTTGGATGACCTCAATTTTGCTCCGAGGAACATTGTATGCTGTAAGTATTTCTGTAGCAGTATTGGTCATAGTTACTATCTTTGAGCTGTGTTTTGCAATTTGTCTAAGAACAGTTTGAGCTTTAGGTATAAAACTTGGGGACAAAGTATGGAGTGTTGTTACAACGGGTTTTTTAATTTTTTCTAGAAAAATGTTGATGTATTCACCCCATTCTCCACCGAATAAACCAAATTCGTGTTGTAAATTAACTAAATCAGCTTTGGATGAATTGACAA
>JARRKS010000426.1:0-1143 GCA_037387865.1 Flavobacteriaceae bacterium | reverse complement strand
GGTATAATCTTGGGGGATGTCGCTTCTAATTTGAAATTTAACCCTGTTATCATAATTATAGATTGTTTCCTTTTGATTCATAGCAACAATTACTGGTTTTCTTAATGTACCTAACTGATTTGTGGCAATAACCAAGTTTTTTGTGAAAGTTGCTATTCCACATTCTCGTGGAGGATAGCTGCTAATATACGCAATCTTGTTTTTCCCAGAATTTTCTAGCGAATTTTTACTCGTCTTGCATCAACACTTTTTGAGTTATCTTGAGAAGAAATCAACAACTCGTTTTACAAAAATAAGTATTGAAATCATTCTTAAAACTAGTTCTAATTGAAGCGAATGTAACATTAATGGCTTATGGTTTTAGTTAGGCATATTGATGTGGAATCGAGTTTATTCTATTGTGTTTTCTCTTTTTTCCATTTTTGTATTTGTGCTTCCGCTTCTTGGGTTTCTGCAATGTAGTAAGAGCAATCTATGGCTTTTTTCGGGTTGCTATCAACGCTTTGGAGTACTAAAACTAGCTTTCCGTTCTTAAAACCAAAATATGTGCATATTTTGCCCATTTTTGTTTTCCTTCAAATGTTTCAGGTGTGGGTTATATTTGTTATTTGCCACATTACTTTGTAGCATGTATTAAACTCTTTCTCTGTCATTCTTCTTTTCATTCGTTTACCCAAATTATATTGTATCGCAAGAGTTGATATAAATAAGATTTCAGTTTATGAACTATATCAAAAAATGAAATATACACTTACTTTTTGTCCAAATCCCCTAATCTCTTTAACGGTAAAAAAACCATCTGTGTCTAGTTATTTACCGACCCATACAGCTTTGGCTACAATATTCAGGTGAACAGCTACATCAAGGTTAATAAAATGGGAAAGTTGAACGGGTGATATCTCCAGTTTGGCAGGATTACAAATCCCCACCGGTCCACTTGGTAGTTTTATAAGTATCTGAAAATTGGTTTAGCTTTATTTTGAGTTTTGTATCCGTTCTCAACGGATTTAAAGCTTTTATAGCTTCTCCCAAACGCATAGGATTTTTAAGTCTTGAGAACAAAATGCATCACGATAAAAAATGATTTATGAAAAAAAGAAGGTGAGGGTGCTTCCTGATGATACTGACGTTTTTGGCAGATTG
>JARRKS010000425.1:0-2781 GCA_037387865.1 Flavobacteriaceae bacterium | reverse complement strand
ATCCAACAAAAGATAATTATTCAATAACAATTGAGGAGCAAGAATGAGTTCAAATCTCAATTTTGAAAGAAAAAATAAGAGTAAAATGCATAAAATTTTCCTATTACAGATTTCTGAAAAAGAACTAGAAAAAATTAGTGCCAATTTTTCTCTTGGTTTAAATTTAAAAGAAATGAAAGTTATTCAAGAATATTTTCAAAAACAAAACCGTAATCCAACTTACTTAGAAATGGAGACAATAGCTCAAACATGGTCTGAACATTGTTGTCATAAAACATTCAAAGGAATAATAAAAATAAAAAATAAAGAAATTAACAATCTTCTAAAAACGTATATAGCCAAAGTAACAAAAGAACTTAATCCTGAGTGGTGCTTCTCAGTTTTTGAAGATAATGCTGGAATAGTTCATTTCGATAAAGGATATGGAATTGCAGCGAAAGTTGAAACACATAATCATCCTTCAGCAGTAGAACCTTTTGGAGGAGCAGCGACTGGAGTTGGTGGGGTGATCAGGGATGTTCTTGGAGTATGGGCTGATCCTATTGCTTGTACAGATGTTTTGGGATTTGGTCCTTTAGATTATAATTATAATGAGCTCCCTATTGGAGTTAAACATCCTAAATACGTCTATATGGGAGTTACTTCTGGAATAAGCGCTTATGGTAATAACATGGGGATACCAACCGTCAATGGAGCAATATACTTTGATGAGAGTTATACTGGAAATGTAATTGTATATTGTGGATGTTTTGGTTTATTACCTTTGGATAAATATCAAAAAAACGCAAAACCAGATGATATCATTCTATTAGTTGGAGGAAAGACAGGACGTGACGGAATACATGGAGTAACTTTTGCTTCAACTGAATTAACTGAAGAATCCGAATCAATTTCTAGACCTGCGGTTCAAATTGCAGATCCAATTCAAGAAGAAAAAGTAAAAAGAGCTATCATTACAGTTAGAAATCTTAGATTAGCATCTGCAATTACTGATTTAGGTGGTGGAGGTTTATCTTCAGCTGTGGGTGAAACAGCTGAGAGATATAAATGTGGTACAATTATTGATTTGGATAAAGTTCCATTAAAGAATCAGAATTTAGATCCTTGGGAAATTTACATATCTGAATCTCAAGAAAGAATGCTATTAATTATTCCGCCTGAAAACTTGGATAAAACCTTAGAGGTATTCCTAAAAGAGGAAGTAGAAGCTACACCAATAGGAAAATTAACTTCAAATAGAATTTTGAAATTGAAATTTAAAAATGAAATAGTTGCACAACTAAATATGTCCTTTATATTTAATCCGCCTTTCAGTCAAAAAAATGCAACTTATAGAATCCCCAAATTTGATGAACCAATTTTCACTCAACCAGAAAATCTAAAAAAAGAACTATTTCAAATTTTATCGGCCCCTAATGTAGCTAGGTAATAAAACCACTTGACAACTCTTGGAAAGGTATAGTAATTTCTTGTGGAATGAATCCGAAATATGGCAAAATTGACACATATTGGATGGCGGCTTCAGCTATCGATGAAGCAATAAGAAATAATATTGCTGTTGGGGGTCGAAGAATAGCCTTACTAGATAATTTTACTTGGGGAAATCCTGAGAAAGAAGAAAGGCTTGGATCTTTAGTTAAAGCTTGTGAGGCATGTTATGATATTGCATTAGTTTTCAAAACTCCATTCATTTCTGGCAAAGATAGTCTTTATAATGAATCCCCATTAGGCACAGTAACTCCAACACTTCTAATTTCAGCGTTGGGAATTATTCCCGATATTAGAAATACAGTATCCATGAATGTAAAAAATCCTGATAATGTTTTATATATTATAGGCAAAACTTATGACGAACTAGGTGGTTCAGAATATTATTTTAATAAAGGTTTTCTTGGAAAAAATGTACCCAGAGTAAGAGCATTAAAAGCAAAAATTATTTTTGATTCACTAACACAGGCAATCGATTTAAAACTTGTTGAATCATGTCATGATATTTCTGAGGGGGGATTGGCAGTTTCAGCATCTGAAATGGCGTTCGCTGGAGGATATGGTATGGAATTGGATTTGACTAAAGTTCCACATATGGCAATTAATAGAGATGATAGTTTATTATTTTCTGAGTCAAACATCAGATTCCTCGTTGAAGTAGAAAAAAATTCTAAAAACAAATTTGAAACAGTAATGAAAGGAACTGTTTTTGCAGAAATTGGAAGAATTACTGAAAACACAGATTTCATAATTAATGGATTAAGCAGAAAGCCAATAATAAAAACGACAATTAAAAATCTACAAAAAGCCTGGAAAAAAACATTGAGCAGTGAGGTGTAATAAAATAAAGAGAGAAGAGATTTGTGTATGCATATTGCGAGTTGGAGGAACAAATTGCGATTTAGAAACACAGCGTGCATTTCTAGAATTGGGTGTTCAAGCTAAAACTATGCATGTAAATGAGCTTATTAAAAAAAGAAATTTAATGGATTTCCAAATCTTGGTAATTCCAGGAGGATTTTCTTTTGGAGATTACGTACGTGCTGGAGTAATACTAGCAAGATTACTCTCGGCAAAACTCAATAATGAAATAAGAGAATTTGTCGAGGATAATAGAGCAATTTTGGGCATATGCAATGGTTTTCAAGTTTTAGTTGAATATGGACTTCTGCCAGGCTTAAAAGGTACATCAGTTTATCCTGAAGCTGCACTCACAACAAATATTCCTCCAGGTTACAATTGTAGATGGATACATGTAAAACAAGAAAAGAATAAAAATTGTATATTCACAAA
>JARRKS010000424.1:0-3795 GCA_037387865.1 Flavobacteriaceae bacterium | reverse complement strand
CAACAACATCAGGAATAATGCCTAACCCTCCAGATGCTGCCCTAATATTTGCTGAAGCCTCATCGCCATAAACATTATAACCATCATAACCTATATCAGCTCTTGTACCCGTTGGTCCTGTTCCTGGTCTACCTCTATAATCATTGGCTCCCCAATCGGTTCCTTTTAAATATCCAAAATTAACTTTTGCCGCAAACTTTTCACTGAACTTATATGCCATTCTAAGACCAAAGTCTGTATAGGTATTATCTCCTTGAAATTCTTGAGAAGTTAAACCTTGCTTATAGTGTGCACTAATTCCAGAATGATCAAAAGGATTTTTACTACGCATAAATAAAATACCATTAAATGCATTGGCTCCATATAGCGCAGAAGCAGCACCTGGTAAAAGCTCAACACTCTGAACATCGGTTTCAATCATTCCAACCAAATTCCCTATTGGGAAGTTCAAAGCTGGAGTTGAGTTGTCCATGCCATCTACCAGCTGCATAAAACGATTGTTTGCAAACGTTGCAAAGCCCCTTGTATTAATAGCTTTAAATGTCAAACTATTGGTATTAATATCGACACCTTTTAAGCTTTCCAGACCATCATAAAAATCTGCTGATGCTGTATTTTTTATTTCTTTTAAACCAAATCTTTCTACCGTAACAGGAGACTCGAAAATACGTTCAGGAGTTCTGGATGCAGAAATTACGACTTCATCTAATGAAGTTCCTTCAACCAAAATAAAATTTATGACTTGTCCATTTGTTGTAACTTCAACACTAGCACTTTCAAAACCTACACTACTAGCTTGAACCGTAAAAGGAGGGTTTTGGCTATATGTTAGTGTGAAATTTCCGTCAAAATCTGTTACAGTTCCTGTAGACGTTCCTAGTATTATAATGTTTGCGCCTGGCAGAGGTTGGCTACTATCGTCAACCACATTTCCTGAAATAGTTGTTTGTGAGTAAGTTAATCCACAAATCAAAACTAAAAAAATAAAATGAATTTTTTTCATGTTAATGAATTAAGTTAATTTATATGAGCAATATAGAAATTAAAATGTTTATACAAGTTAGTAAATTTTAAAAGGATGCATATATAAAAGCGCTTATAAAATTTTACATAAAGAATTATAATTGAAAAATTTAAATAAAATAGCCCTAACTATTATTGCAATATTTTTACTTATGATATGGAGTGGAATAGTTAGAAATGTAGTACTTGGAGAACAAACATTAGGAGTTTTTGTTAAACCAATCAAGTCTTTTTCAGAGATGTTATCCAATATGAAACAAGCATATACTCATTATTTGGTAGCACCTAGTTATTATTTGAAGACCAATGAAGAAGACCTTAAAGACATCAATAACCTTACATACGATTTGTATGGAGTTTACTCTTATAGAAGTGGTGATAAATTTAATATTGAGTTAAAGAATTTTAGAAATAATATTATCAAGCACAACTGGGAAGTTGAAGTAAAGAGTTTACTGAAACATTATACAGTGGCACAAAATGATAGATTGTTTCCAGTAACTTTATTGAAAGATTTTGATATTATTGTTTCCTGTGATGAACAGCCAGGTCTAATGCGTCTGGACTCAACTTCTCATCAGAAATGGTATAATAAAGACTTTATATTTCATCATGCCATAAATCTTGATAGTCTGGGTAATATTTGGATTCCCGCTGTTAAGCACGATCAAGGAATTATTACTCCAAACGTATTAATGATTGAAAATAATAAACATTATTACAGAGATGATATCATAGCAAAAGTAGATGTTATTACCGGAAAAACAATGTACAGTAAATCTCTAACAGAAATATTTATGGAAAACGGTCTGGAGGATGAAATAAATAAAAGTGTATATCCAATAGACCCATTTCATTTAAATGACATTCAACCTGCATTGTTTACATCCGATTATTTTAATGAAGGCGATTTGTTTTTAAGCTTCAGACATCTGTCAATGATCATGCAATTCAGACCTTCAACTAACAAAGTGGTTAGAGTTATTGAAGGGCCATTCCTGTTTCAGCACGATGTAGATATAATTTCTAATAATTCTATTGCATTACTTAATAATAACACTATTGGTCATCATAGTAAAGGATATGATTTTGAATTTAAACCAACAAAACAAACTTTTGAGCGAAAAATAGATCATTCAAGTGTACTAATTTATAACTTTGAAGAAGGTAGCTTTACGCCTTTATATGAAGATGTATTCATTGAGAATGGAATTTTTACTGATGCCGAAGGATTATATAATATACTACCCAATGGAGATTTGTTTTTTGAAGAACAAGGCCCAGGAATTTTATGGGTTGTAAATAAAGATGGTGTCGTGTTAAAAACAACTCTTAAAAGCAACATAGAAGGCTACCATTATTTACCAAATTGGACAACAACTTATACAAATGAAACCTTAAACCGTTAATTATGTTATTATATATTGGCCCTGGATTAGGTGTTGGAACACTCTTAATCATTCTATTTATCATTCTATTAGTTATATTTTCTTTTGGAGTGGTGTTATGGATACCTATTAAACGTTTCTTCAGAAGAATTTTCAAAAAACAGTAATGACAGCGACAATTGCATTATCTAACGCAGTACTTTCTGACGAAGAAGAATTGCAAAAACAAAAAAAGTTAATACTGGCATTAAAAGCAATGCTTATTTCATTAGCACTTACTTTAGTGTTAATAGCATTCATTATCATAACAACATGCGCTCCTATTGTACTATACGCTAAAATTAAAGATATACCTTATGAAAACCTTGATTTTGGCTCCGTAAGATTTGTTTTGTTTCTGTCACTAGGAAGTATCCTTCCTTTTGTTTTAAAAAAGAAAAAAGAGAATGAAGATTATTCTGAAGCATCAAAACTTTTGCACAAGCTTATTTTGAATAATTATTTCCTTTCCAAATTTTTATTTTCAATTGATAAGAAGTTTAAAAAGAACAAGAATTTAAAACAGAATTCTAATTTTTTAATAGTATCTGGACTTGCAAGAGCTGGAACCACAAGTCTAACAGACCAAATATTTAAGGCAGGTAAGTTCAGCTCTCTTGATTATTCAAACATGCCTTTGTTATTAGCCCCAAATCTTTGGAAAAAACTATATAACCCTAAAAAAAGTAAATTAAAGGAAAGAAAACATGGAGATAAAATGCTTTTTGGACTGAATACTATTGAAGCACTTGAAGAATATTTTTTCAAAGTATTTTTAAACGATAGTTTCATTTCTGAAGAGTATTTAAACAGACACGAAATAAGTCAAGAGGTTTACGATAATTACTTAAAGTATCAAACAAATATAAGGCAGGTTTCAGATTCAATGTACTTATCAAAAAATAATAATCTTATTTTAAGATACCATTCTTTAAGAAAATTGAATAACGATTTTAAAGTAATTTTTCTTTTTAGAAAACCAGAAGAACATGCCTATTCGCTATTAAACCAACATTTGCGCTTTACTGAAATGCAAAATAACAATGATTTTGTGCTATCATACATGAATTGGCTTGGGCATCATGAGTTTGGTAATAATCAAAAAATATTTAAGTTAACTGAAGAAACTCCTAACATTAAATTCGATAAAAATTCATTGAATTACTGGTTAAAAATATGGTTAAATTATTATAGGTATATACTTAATATTAATGACAATAATTTCATGCTTCTTGAGTATGCAGATTATTTGAAATACCCCAAAGAAGTCTTACGTGCTGTAGAAAAAGACTTAAAAACACAATTTAACTTTTCGCATATAAAACCTTTTATAAACAAAAAAACC
>JARRKS010000423.1:0-3052 GCA_037387865.1 Flavobacteriaceae bacterium | reverse complement strand
TTACGCTGAATCTTTGATTTGCTTCGTCAGGTCAATGCGCACATGTCTATTCGGTTATTATTTGCTAAATTAGGTGATAAAACACATCCAAGATTTTTATCTGGAGTTGGGGCGAACAGATTACTATTCTATTTGATAACAAAAAAGTTCTTGTGAAAGTATATGTGACCCTGACAAAAAGAGTTCTGTAGTTACTATGGGTAGGAATATGCAGAATGAGTAACGTTGAATAAAAATACATTCTTTAAAAACTTGAAAAATGGCACAAAAAATATTAAAGGAAATTTGCTGGGGAATTATAGGAGCTGGAGATGTTTGTGAAGTAAAAAGCGGACCAGCACTTATGCAAATTGCCAATTCTAGTGTCAAAGCCGTTATGAGAAGAAATTCTGATAGAGCAAAGGATTTTGCCAAAAGGCATGGTATCCCAAAGTGGTATGATAATGCTGATGATCTATTGAACGATAGCAAAGTAAATGCAATATATATAGCAACGCCTCCAAATACACATGCAACATATACTTTGAAGGCTGCAGCTGTTGGAAAACCGGTTTATGTAGAAAAACCTATGGCTCGGTCGTATCAAGAATCTATTTCTATGGTAGAAGCATGTAAAAAGGCGAATGTTCCTTTATATGTGGCCTATTACAGAAGGGCACTACCGAATATCCTCAAAGTGAAGGAATTGATTGATAGTGGTTCTATTGGATCTATTAGAAACGTCAATATTAATTTACAAATGAGCATTGAGCCTGAAATTGTTGGAGAACATAGCACCCTTAATAATTGGCGAGTTGATCCTGAAATTGCCGGTGGTGGTTATTTTTATGACTTGGCTTCACATCAATTAGATGCATTGGATTTTCTTTTTGGACCTATCGTTGAAGCTAAAGGTTTTTCTACCAATCAATCAAAGGCGTATAAAGCTAATGACATCACAACAGGTATCTTTAAATTTAAGAATGGTATTTTAGGACAAGGTTTGTGGGCTTTTAATACGAGCAAAGTTTCTCAACATGAACTAACAACTATAATTGGTAGTAAAGGGCAAATATCTTTTCCCTTTTTTGGCGATAATCATGTTATTTTGGAAATAGAGAATAAACCTTTAAAAAAGTTTGAATTTGAAATTTCCAAACATATCCAAATGCCACTTATTCAAACTATTGTTGATGAGCTTCAAGGAAATGGAAAGTGCCAAAGTACGGGAGTATCAGGAGCCAGAACAAATTGGGTCATGGAACAAATTGAAAGAAACCAATGATGAAATTCATTATAAAAATGATTTTTTAAATGAATCCAAAGGTAGACGCATATCTTAACAACCTTAACCATTGGCAAAACGAGTTAACCAAACTACGAGATATAATCCTTGATTGTGGATTGACTGAAGCATATAAGTGGATGCATCCTTGCTATATGTATAACCAAAAGAATATTCTAATTATTCATGAGTTTAAGGACTATTGTGGTATGACCTTCTTTAAAGGTGTATTATTAAAAGACACCCAAAATATCCTGATTCAACAAACAGAAAACATACAATCTGCCAGACAAATTCGGTTTACCAGTTTATCTGAAATTGAAACGCTTCATTTTTCAAAACCCAAACAAGTCAAAACTAGACTATCCAGAATTGAGAAGAATATGGAACGCATTTTTAAAGGGAAAGGATTAACAGACTGTATTTGCGGACTTTCTAAACGCAAACCAAATTGTGATGGTTCACATAAACAATTAGAAACAAAGCATTAGTAAACAATGAAATATTTACTTGAAGGTCAAGAAACCGAACGTATTCTATTCAGAAAAGTAAAGTGGTCTGATTTTGATACTTGGCTAGAGTTTCATAAAGACCCAATCACATCTCAATATTGGATATCGAAAACTGAATCTCCAGAAATTGAGTGCCAAAAATGGTACGAAAAGCAATTCAATAGATATGAAAATAATTTAGGCGGAATGAATGCTTTAATAGAAAAGCAAACTGGAAAATTAATTGGACATTCAGGATTATTAATACAAAATGTTGACAACATTTCTGAACTTGAAGTGGCCTACTCTCTCCTACCAGAATTTTGGTACAAAGGTTTTGCAACAGAAGCAGCAAAAAAATGTCGTGATCTTGCTTTTATAAATAACTATTCTGATTCGTTAATTTCAATCATCAGCTTAACCAATAAACCTTCTGAAAATGTAGCGTTAAAAAACGGAATGAAAGTAGAAAAAGTTACAGAATACAATAATAACAAAGTCAATATTTTCAGAATTCATAAATCTGAATGGAATAAGTTAAACAGATAATAATCTTTATAAAAAAGCGGCTAATATTTCTATCAGCCGCTTTTCCTTTTTAAAACTAATTATTAATCAAACATGATCTAAATGATGGTGTTCATCAATTAAAGGACCACCATTTAAAATGTCTTCACTCGCTTCAGTAGCAAATTTTTCAAAATTCAAATGAAACGAATGCGCCAATTGAATGGATTTACTTATGTAAGCACTTTTATTAGACCAAGTATTTATTGGGTCAAGTATTTCACTCGGCACATTAGGACATTCTGATGGCATCGAAATTCCAAAAATCGGATGCATCATAAATGAAACATTGTTTAACTCTCCATTTAATATTGCTGATATCATTGCCCTAGTATATTTTAGTTTAATACGAGAGCCTTCACCATAAGATCCTCCACTCCATCCTGTATTTATTAACCAAACATTGACATTGGCTTCCTGCATCTTTTTACTCAACATTTCTGCATAAACTGTAGGATGCAATGGCATGAAAGGTGCTCCAAAACAAGCTGAAAACGATGGCACAGGTTCAGTAATTCCCGCTTCAGTTCCTGCAACTTTGGCGGTATACCCAGAAATGAAATGATATGCAGCCTGTCCTGGGTTTAATTTAGAAACTGGTGGCAATACGCCAAAAGCATCACAGGTTAGGAAGAATATGTTTTTAGGGTTTTTGGCCAATGATGGCTCTTGAATATTGTCTATATTATAAATTGGATAGCTTACCCTAGTATTTTGAGTAATAGATTTA
>JARRKS010000422.1:0-2796 GCA_037387865.1 Flavobacteriaceae bacterium | reverse complement strand
CAACCTTCTTAGTGTTCTTGTGATGATATGAATATAGAACCAGCAGAGATTTCATTGACAACACAATAATCTCTTATTTTTTTAATGTAATAAAATTATATTCTTTCTTTTATTACTCATTTATGCTATTTTTAATTAAAATTGTTTATGAAAAAACGGGATGGGTGTTGGTCGATGAAGTCTCCACTTTCCTTTGGATATAAATCTATCCTTGGTTGATTGGAGTTGGTGTTTATGGAAAAAATTTAAATTCTACTTGGGTTAATATTTGGTCATATGATATAACAAAGTTATAATGTTGGTTTATGGAATGAAATTATTAGATTTTCTTGTACTTATTATTTTTGGAATCTTGGGACAGTTGGGATGTTGGGGTTTAATGATAGGTGGCCAAGCAGTAACCACTTTAGATAACACTCTTATTATTCACGCAATAGGTGCTCCATTTGTCTTTGCCTTAGTATCATTCGTGTATTTTAAAAAATTCAAATATACCTCACCATTAATAACGGCAATTGCTTTTGTAGCCATTGTTATTTTAATGGATTTCTTTATCGTCTCCCTTATAATAAATCAGAATTTTGATATGTTTCTGAGTCCTATCGGAACATGGATTCCTTTTGTGTTAATTTTTACCTCCACTTATCTAACCGGTCTAATTGTAAAAAAATAAAAAGATTATATTAAAACATCAGAAGTGAAAAATATTGAATCGCCAAAAAATAAGGTTAAATCTTGCAATTTTAATGTTTGTACTTTTCCCTTTAATCTACTACTATTTTTCTCCTTACTTGATCATAATGGGAGCCGCTGAAGGTATCATTGTAGGTAGTTTTATTGCTTTTGCTCTACTATTTTTCTCCTCTCTTTTTGTTGGAAGAGCTTTTTGCGGTTGGATATGCCCTGCTGGGGCAACACAAGAGATATGCATGAAAATTAGAGATAAACCATTTAAAAACGGCAAGAAAAACTGGATAAAATATGCAATCTGGGTGCCTTGGATAACTGTTATAATTGTAATGTTTATCCAAGCCGGAGGAATATTTGCTGTTGATCCATTATACCAAACCTTCTACGGGCTATCAATAACAAGCATTGAATCAATAGTGTTATTTCTTGTAATTGCCGGATTAATCGCAGGAATTGCACTAATAGCAGGGAAACGAGCTTCTTGTCATACTATTTGTTGAATAGCACCCTTCATGATTATTGGAAGAAAAATACGAAATAGTGCAAATTGGAGAGCCTTAAAATTAGTTTCAAATAAAAATGAATGTGTTAATTGCATGGTTTGTACTAAAAAATGTCCTATGAGTCTTGATGTTAATGAAATGGTTCAAAAAGAAAACATGGAAAATACTGAATGTATTTTATGTGGATCTTGTGTTGATAATTGTTCAAAAAAAGCCATTAAATTTTCCTTTTAGGAAAAATTTTACTTTTTTTCACTTTGCTGGATTTTGGTAATGCACCAATCTGTTGCATCCAGCTTAGTCGATCTGGAGAGTTCCACCACTCAGAAATCTTTCCATTAATAATCTTGGCAAATCCAAAAATAGGAACTATGATCTGCTTACCTTTTGCTGGAACACCCATAAATGCAACCCTGTCTCCTTCAGCAATTAAGTCTTCAATCACTGTTCGGGTATTTGAAAAACTGGAGTAATAGTTTGTTTGGTAGCTTTCAAAAGCCTGCAAATTAAATGTTTTTGATCCAACAATATGAGCAATAAAGTCTTTTGTGCACATCTCTTTTGGAGTTTTTTTATAATGATTAGCTTTTTTGAAAAAACTTATCACAAGAGCTTTGTTTTCTTCTAAGGTCATAAAATTTTCTCCTGAACTTAATCAATTTTATTTCTTTTCTATCATTTATTTTTTTGTTAGAAGGTACTAACCTTAAAGAAATGGGGAATTGCGGGTGCTATCTAAAGTTTTTACTTGAGATATCCTTGATCTAATGCGAATATCAATTATTGTTATTAACGTCTAAAATACTCTGTTTAATCGCCCGTTAATAGAAGAATAACTAATACATGTAATAACCAACACATTTGAGATAAAGACTCACAATTCATAAATAATTAATTAGAAAAGCAACAAGAAACAACCGAGTGCCAAATGGTAAAATCAAAACTTGAATTGTACGAGGAAATCCTATCAACGCTCTCAGATAGACAACTCAGCATTTATAGCATAGCATCCAAATGCAACATAGCGCGTGCAACAGTCACAGATCTATTAGACTTTCTACAAGATAATCAACTCGTTAAAAACAACCACGACTATGCACTAAAACTCTATTCTTTAACAGAAAAAGGCAAAGCAGTATACAATTCGCTATCCAAAATCAAACGCATAAACGAAATGCGCAAATCTTTAACAAAGAATAAAGAAATCTCCCTTCCATCCCTCACAGAATTCAAGGAATTCGCTCGTAATCGCCTTTTAGTTAGCCTTCGCTCGCGTCACTAAAAGGGCACGCAATCTCGACGTAGAAGTTTTAACGCGCGCTAAGTTAATCACCTTTTGCCAACTGAAATGTAGGAAACTGGCAAAGAAGCAGGATTTATTGGTCTACTTAGCATGAAAACAAAACAACTTTAGCTTCTCTCTACTTTGGAATAAAATGTCACAATTATGAAGCTGAAAAAGTAATAGATGTGAGTATCCTAAAAAAGGGGAAGGTAAGCTGGTGATATATCCAATGTAGCCGAGCTTAAAATCCTCACAGTCCACTGACAGATTATTCTAGAACAATTACTTGCAATGGAAGAAGAATAGCTAATATTATTA
>JARRKS010000421.1:0-3251 GCA_037387865.1 Flavobacteriaceae bacterium | reverse complement strand
AAGGCATTTAAAATATAAACCTGGCAACGGGATAATAATGCCGAAATAACTTCAAAACTAGGATTTTCAGTTGTTGCTCCAATAAGTGTTACCCAACCTTTTTCAACAGCTTGTAATAACGAGTCTTGTTGCGATTTACTAAATCTATGAATCTCATCAATAAATAAAATGGGATTTTTAGTTGTAAACAAACCACCACTTTGTTTAGCTTTTTCAATAACATCTCGAACATCTTTAACTCCTGAATTAATTGCACTTAATGCATAAAATGGTCTTTTGGTTTCAGTAGCTATTATATTTGCTAAAGTGGTTTTTCCGGTTCCAGGAGGTCCCCAAAAAATCATTGAAGGTATTAAACCTTGTTTTATTTGCTGTGTCAGCACACCTTCTTTGCCAACCAAATGTGATTGACTTAAGTAATCTTCTAACGACTTTGGGCGTAAGCGTTCAGCTAAAGGTTCATTCATATTGTAAAATTAAGATATTTGATTTTAAATTTTATATTTAAGCTAAAGAATGACCTAATATTTTAAATGACAATATTTCATAAAAAGCATTATTGGATAATTTTTTGCATATATGTTTTAAATTTATAGAATGGAAGGTAAAGAGCAATTTAAATTTTCAACTGGAGTAATTGGATATCCAATAGCTTTTGTATTGATAATTTGGTTGGTCTTTTGGTTTGAAATTCGGTTTAGGTTTGATTTTACAAATTTTGGCGTTTTCCCAAGAACTTTAAGTGGTCTTAAAGGCGTTATATTTAGTCCATTTATACATAGCGGCATTGAACACTTATACCATAATACTATTCCTTTGTTTGTGCTCTCAACGGCTGTATTTTATTTCTATAAACCAATAGCTTGGAAAGTTTTGTTTTATGGCATTTTACTTTCTGGGTTCTTAACATGGTTAATTGGTAGACCTTCTTTTCATATTGGTGCTAGCGGATTAATATATGTTTTGGTGAGTTTTACTTTTTTTAAAGGAATTTTTGCTAAACATTTTCGGTTAATAGCTTTATCATTACTCGTTGTTTTTCTTTATGGGAGTATGATTTGGTATACAATGCCAATTAAAGAAGGGATGTCTTGGGAAGGGCATTTATCAGGTTTGATTACAGGAATTTTGTTTGCTTTAATTTTTAGAAAGGAAATTGCAAAACCAAAAAAGTACCATTGGGAAACTGAAAATTACAATGAAGATCTAGATCCTTTTTTAAAGCATTTTGATGAAGAAGGAAATTTTATAGAAAATTTAAATGAAGAAGATTTGGGTGATGATGTTTCTCAACCTAAAATAAATTACACATATAAATCTGATAATAAAGATTAAAGCCTTTGTCTAACGGCTTCATACAAAAATACGCCACAAGCTACAGAAACATTTAATGATTCTATTTCTCCTAATAGAGGTAATTTTGCTTTATCATCTACAAGTTTTAAAATTGAAGGTGAAATGCCTCGATCTTCTGATCCCATAATAATAGCACACGGCTCTTTAAATGAGATATCATAGATTGAATTGTTTGTTTTTTCAGTGGCAGCAATAACTTTAACACCACTTGATTGTAATGAATGATAATACCATGAACACCGGTACACTCAGCGGTTCTAATTATAGCACCAAAATTACGAACATCACTAATTTGATCTAATAACAAAAATAATGGTACTTCTCCAGATTCAATTGTAGTTAAAACCAAATTGTCTAAATCAGAAAACTCAATAGGTGAGATGTTTGCTACAACACCTTGATGGTTATTTTTAGTGAGTCTATTTAATTTTTCAACAGGAACATACGATGTATTAATTGAGTTAGCATTTAGCATACTTTCAAGTTCGCTATATAATTCACCTCTTAAGCCTTTTTGCAAGAAAACTTTATCAATACTTTCACCTGAATTTATAGCTTCAATAACAGCTCTTAAACCAAAAATTTGAGTCTTTTTTTACATTGAGCCAAAGGTATAAAAAAACCCTTCCTAAATGGAGTAAGTAAATAAAATAAAATTTGAAGAAGCCTAATTGTGAATTGTAATATTATCAAAAAATTCATTCCAGGCCCATTCAACACCTACGTATGATAAAGGCGAATCTAATTTTTGACCTTGACGAGGACCCTGAACAGCATGACCAAAAACATCCCAAATATTTCCTTCATTATCTGTTAATATATTTGGAAATTCATTTTCGTTTAATGCAATAAAATCTAGATTTGTAGGTATGTAAAAAGCATTAAAAAACACATTCTCTTTGCTACCAACTACTATGGTGTTTTTTCGATTAACTGAAATAAAATCAAGTCTTTTATCATTTATAAAATTATTGTAACTATATAAGTGGACAGATTTATTGTTAACTTGATTAGTGATGACACCAAAATTATTTGACAAATCTAGAGGGATGTCTGTAAAACTATTCGAAATATTTTGATGGTTGAAAACTAATGCATTTGGGAAGTATGTTTTTGTTTTTAACCATGTTGTTTCAATTATATTAATTGTGTTTAAAGATATTTCCTTACTTGAAGTTCTAATGCCTTCTGTAAGCATTTGTGACCAAAAGTATTTTGCGTTTGCGTCTGATGGTACAAGATTTTCTTTGAATAGATAACCAGAGGGTTTTAAACTTACAGTTTCATTATTACTTAATTTTCTATCAAAGCATAATACCGTTTCAGTAATTGGGCAATATGTAATGGCAAAATTTAGATTATCAAATGTATCGTTAATAATTTCATAGTAACTCGTATAATCATGAGGATACACATAGACTTGTTGATTTATTTTAAGCAAAGCAACTTTAGAATTATCCTTAAGGAAATTTAGAGAAGAAATTTCTGGAATAGTATTATACTCTGGATTATTTATAGTTGGAAACACTAAAACTCCTCCAGCTAAAAATTCGGTTGGAATACACCAACTATTTTCTTCTTCATTAGTTGTAGTATTACCTTGAGATTCAGCTGAATCACTTGAATTATTAGAACAGCTAGCAAGTAAAATTAGAAGTGAAACATAAATAAACTTTGTACTCATTTGTATATAGTCGCAATGATAATATTTGTCTTACAAAAAAAGCCGTTAGATAGACTAACGGCTTTAAATATATTAAAAACTTTTTTTAGTTTACGTCAAAGAAAAGTTTTGTTGATTTTAAGTCACCACCAATAGCAGCTGCACCAGCAGCATAAGACTCACCATTTAATTGAGGTTCATCTTGAGGGTACAAGAATCTCACAGGCATTGC
>JARRKS010000420.1:0-3051 GCA_037387865.1 Flavobacteriaceae bacterium | reverse complement strand
CAGCTCGCCGCGCTCGACGCGCTGCATGATGCCGATGTCGGTGAACAGCTTCGACACCGAGCCAACATGACCGTGTATGAAAAATACATGTATGATAAGTATGTTGGATTAGGTCCTACAGGCTACGAAGGAAGAAAATTAAACAAGGATGTTGATATAATTTTTGATGTCAATGAATATCCTGATGAATATTATGCAGAGGTTATGGATACCATGTACCTTCCAATTGAGCTTTCATACAATGGGCAAAGAACTTGGGATGTTAAGAAATTTAAGTTTCAATATACCTATATGGATATTCAAAAGGCCGCTAAAAATAGAAGTCTAACACGCAAGGATGTTTTAATAAAAGAAGAAATTGAAGTTTATCCAGATACTACAACTTGGATTAGAGACTTCACTTATTCATACAATGAGCCAATGCATAATGATTATTTTTGGCACGATGCTTATGGAGATTATCCTGTAGTTGGAGTTTCTTGGAAACAGGCTAAAGCTTTTTGTCAATGGAGAACATTAAATAAAAATGCATTTCAAAAATCTGCTCATAAACAATTTGTAAACTCTTTCAGATTGCCTAATGAAGCAGAATGGGAATATGCTGCAAGAGGAGGTCTGCAAGCTGCAACCTTCCCTTGGGGAGGACCATATGCTAAAAATGACAGAGGTTGTTTTATGGCAAACTTTAAACCAGTTCGTGGAGACTATGCAGCAGATCAAGCTTTGTATACTGTAGAAGCAAAATCTTATGAGCCAAACGATTATAACTTATATAATATGGCTGGTAATGTTTCAGAATGGGTGAACGGTTCTTATGACCCATCATCTTATGAGTATGTTTCTACCGCAAATCCTGTATTAAATGATCTCAACAATCAAAGAAAAGTTGTTAGAGGCGGATCTTGGAAAGATGTTGCTTATTTCTTACAAGTAAGTTCAAGAGATTATGAATATGCTGATTCTGCAAGAAGTTATATAGGATTTAGAACTGTACAAGATTATATGGGTACAGATGTAACAAAAAATTCAAAGAATAAATAAACTAAAATAAACTATTTAATTAACCTACTTAAGTATTTATACTTAACTTAAAAACCAAATATTATGGGACAGTCAAGAGCAAGTAAAAAATTTATGAACATGGCCTACGGATTAGGCGCATCAATTGTAATTGTTGGAGCACTTTTCAAGATTATTCATTTTGAAATAGGACCTCTTACAGGTAACGTTATGTTAACTATTGGTCTAGTAACAGAAGCAATTATTTTTGCAATATCAGCATTTGAACCAGTTGATGACGATTTAGATTGGTCATTAGTATATCCAGAATTAGCTGGAGCCGAGAGTTCAGCCCCAACCGTAGATTCAATTTCGGCTACCAAAAAGTATAGTGAAGAAATTGCTCATGCAGCAGCTCAAATGGAATCTTTAAACAGCTTGTATAGAGTACAGTTAGAAAGTGCTAATCGTCAGGCAACGATAAATGAAGAGTCTGTTGAAAATGCAGCTAAACTTAAAGAACAAATGCAATCATTAGCATCTCACCTTTCATCATTAAATGGTGTTTACGGTGGAATGTTGTCTGCAATGAACAAAAGCTAATTAGTAGTTAATTAGAAAACCCAAATTTATTAATTAACCACAAAAACTAATTAGACATGGCACAAGGAAACTTATCACCAAGGCAGAAAATGATTAACTTGATGTATTTAATATTTATTGCAATGCTTGCATTAAATATGTCAAAAGAAGTCCTTTCAGCATTTGGATTAATGAACGAAAAATTAACCGAGTCCAATGAAGCTGCTACAGAACGTAATACAGCATTTATGGCTGGTTTAGAACAACAGGCAAACGAACAGCCTGATAAATATCTTCCTTTAAAATCTCAAGCTGATCAAGTTAAAAAATTAGCTACAGACTTTAATACATATTTGGAAGACTTAAAAGGTAAAATGACTGCTACAGTTGATGATCCTGAAGATTACGAAATTATGGATAAAGGTGATTTCCTCGATGAACATTTCTTCATTGGAGAAAAATTGAAACCTGAAGGGCAGGAATTTATGGATCATATGAAGAACTTTAGAGAAGGTATTCAAAATGTTATCGGCGAAACTTACCCAGGTATTGCTGCAGATGTTCAAAAGAAATTTGCAACAGACGATGTAACAAATAGAGATAACAACGTAATCCCTTGGTTAGATTACCACTACAAAGGATTTCCTTTAGTAGCTTCTTTAACCAAAATGACACAACTACAAGCAGATATCAAAACAACAGAGTCTGAAGTAATGTCTACAATGTTACAAGGTAAATTAAAGATAGAAGCATCCTTAACAAACTTTGAAGCGATTGTTGTACCTAGTAAAACTGCATTTTTCTCTGGAGAGAATTTTACAGGAACCATTATTTTAGGTAAAAAAGATAATACTTTAACAGCGGATAAAGTTATTGTTAATGGTAATGAACTTCCAAAAGAATCTATGCAAGCAGGTCAAACTGTGTTAGAATTTCCAGCTGGTGCTGTAGGTGAGCGTGAGATTAAAGGAGAGTTCCAATTTTTAGAAGGTGGTGAAACAATTACCATTCCTATTAATAGTTCTTACGCTGTTGTACCTAAACCTAACTCTGCAACAATATCTGCAGACAAAATGAATGTAGTATATCGTGGTGTTAAAAACCCAATGACTATTTCTTTTGCTGGTGTATCAGATAATAATGTATCTGCAAGTGCTCCAGGTTTAAGTAAAGTTTCAGGTGTAAGTAAGTATGTAATGGATGTTACAACTGTAAAAGGTAGAGAAGTAACTATTAATGTTACTGGTACCTTACCAGATGGACAAAAAGTTAGTGATGCTGCTAAATTTAGAATTAAAGATTTACCAAAACCAATAGGTACAGTTAGAGGTGAGGACGGTTCAATTAAAATGCAACGTGACAGACACATCGCCCTCGACATCATCGGACAGCAGGATATTGACCTTGGCAGAGCGCGATAACATCTCCATCACTTCGGCGATCGCGACCTCACGCAGCGTTAGCGATATT
>JARRKS010000419.1:0-4347 GCA_037387865.1 Flavobacteriaceae bacterium | reverse complement strand
GCTCCTGATGGCATAATTTTCAACGCTTCATTATCGACGAGGTTACTGCTTTTTAGATTTTCCTGAATCTTATCGTTTGAAATAAACTTTATATAATCTAAATCGTTAGGTCGTTTTGGAATTCCGTTCGAAACAAATACATCTTGTTCGCCATCCTGATTAAAATCTGAAAACAAGGCAGACCAACTCCAGTCGGTTGATGAAAGACCACTGAAAATGGCAGTTTCAGAAAAATTATCATAATTATTTACTTGAAGCATATTTCTGGCATATTGATAATGATACCCAAGCCTTTCGGTTCGTAATTTTAACATATCTACAGTCTCATCGCCCATTGAAGATTTTAGTACTTGCTCATCTTCAGGTGTCATATCCAACGTCAAGATGTCTGTAAATCCGTCATGATTGATGTCTGCTACATCACTTCCCATTGAAAAACGACTCGTTTTCCCAAAATAGGCTTTTAGTTTTTCGGTGAATGTTCCATCACCATTGTTGATATAATAATAATCGTCTTCATGAAAATCGTTACTTACATATATATCTACAAAACCATCATTATTGAAATCTTGCGTTGCAATACCTAAACCATAACCATTTGCACCTCCATAAATACCTGCTTCTGCGCTTACATCAGTAAATATTTCACCATCATTACGCAATAATTTATCACCGCTTTTTTCATCCCTTGTATATCTAATTTCAGCTTTCCCAAAGGAATTTTGAGTGTGCGTAGCATGGTTCAGCAAGTACATATCCAAATCGCCGTCATTATCATAATCAAAAAAAGTAGCTGTTGTAGAATAGTTTTTGAAATCCAATCCATATTTCCTGGCCTCTTCGATAAAAGTGCCTTGGCCATTATTGATATAAAGTTCATTGGTTCCTTCCAAACCATTTAAGCCAACCACTGCACAAACGTAAATATCCAAATATCCATCTCCGTTCACATCAGCCATAACAGCTCCTGTGTTCCAATTAGATTTTCCTGAAACACCCGCCTTTGTAAATCGTCATTATTAATATCGCCAACCGCAACACCGCCGCCATTGTAATAATATAAATAGTCAAGAATATTTAATTTATTAGTTGGATGTAATTGATTTATGAAATTTATATTTGAATTCGTTACTTCAACATAAGAAAACATCCTTGACGGTTCTTTTTTAGAACAACTGGCAATTAATATAATCAGTAGTATATAAAAAAGTCTATTAATCATTAAAACTGAAAAATTTTGGTTGTTCATTATTAACTCCAATAATTAAATAGTGTTTACCCGACGTATTTGTACACCATTCCATTTCTTTTACTTCACCCTTAACCTTAAATCCAGTTAGTGATTGATTGATAAAATCGCCATTTTCATTTCCAAAAAGAACTAATCCTTGATTGGCGTCCAATCTCGAAAATTGGGGTTTAAAATTAAAGTTATTACCTCCCAAAATTAAATCTAAAAAACCATCATTATTTACATCTACACATTTGATTTTAAAAATACATGACAATTGGGTCACGCTGGGAAGGTCTTTAACGGTAAAGTTTCCATTTCCGTTATTATAGGCCACAATGCTCGCAAAGTTTGTTATCTCTTTTTGCTGTGCGCCTTCAAGAGCTTCTTTTGAAAATAACTCATCAATTGATTTGGTGGCGTACTCGCTAAATTTTAAGTTTTGCTTTTTAAGCGATGTTATTTGCCCGGTGATTTCCCTTTTCAAATGTATAGGAATATCTCTGTCATTAATAGTTTTGGTAAATATTTGTTCGATAGTACCATTATTGTCAAAGTCGTTGACAAACATTTTTGCTGGATGCAATTTATCTGCTTGATATATGGAGTTCAATCCCCGATTTCCAAATATCAAATCAACATCACCATCTTTATCCAAGTCTGACGCTTCAACAGTATTATACATACCTGGATAGTCAATCAAATTAGTTGAAAAAGGTATCAATTCCTGGCCTGTATTTTTAAATATTAAAGGCGACAACCATTCACCAACCAATACTAAATCATCCTTTTGGTCATTATCAATATCTGACCAAATAGCATCAGTCACCATTCCAACAGATTTCGCCGCAGCACATTTAGTATCTGTACTATTTATAAAAGTGCCATTACCATTATTAAGCAAAAATACATTCTCTGGATTAATACCGTAGGTTCCGGTAACACTCAAGCTCGCAACAAATAAATCTACATCGCCATCACCATCAAAATCATTAGGAGCAATTGTTGAAACGTTGGTTATTGTACGTATCAAAATTTGATAGTCACCGAAATTGCCATAGCCATCGTTGATATAAACCCGGGCACCAGTTCTAGCATTCTCAAAATTACCTCCTGATCCCACAAGTAAATCTACATCATTATCATTATCGATGTCAACAAAAACAGCACAAGTGTCTTCAAAAACCGCTTCAGTAGAAAAACTTGAGGGTTTAAAGTTTCCGTTATTATCCTGAAGATACAAATGTCCAGTTTGTTTATAGGCTCCTCCAATAAAAACATCTTCGTTTCCATCATTATTAACATCACCAATAGCAAGTGCAGGACCTTCCCGTGACTGCATTTTTGGTATTAATCCCTCATAATTGAAGTCGATATAAGAGTCTTCATCATGAACCAATTTGAAATCCTCTTTAGCATCTTCAATACTTAAGGTCAATACCTGATTTGCCAATGTCTCACCAATGAACTGTACCTTTTTGTTTGGCCAGATAACTTTTATTGAATCTACTTTTTGGGCATCACCAATTCCAAAAGTCATTGCATAATCAATGGACGATTGAAAACCTCTTGAGGGAATTAATTCTTGTCGCATAATTTGACCATTGACAAAAAGCTCTACCAGACTTCCAACGGCAAATGTATTTTTATGATTGCCTTTTAAATATAGTTTCATAAAATTTTTGGTTGCATTATTTTTATAAACAAAAGATGGCATATTAAGGTTATTTATAATGAGATCTAAATCACCATCATTATCTAAATCACCATAAGCTGCCCCATTGGAAAAGCTGGGCTCGTCAAAACCCCAATTTTTTGTTTCGTTTTCAAATGTAAGATCATGTTTATTTTTATAGGCATAATTAGTTACAGGAGTACTTGGCATACTATTAATGATAGAATCTTGTGCGGTTTTCTCTCCTGAAATCGCCATGCCTTGATAAACTTCATTGGCAAAGAAATCTGTAAAATCTTGGTTGGTAAGATCATGATAAATACCATTACAAACGTAGATATCTTTATAACCATCATTATCCATGTCAAATAGAAGTGCTCCCCAAGACCAGTCTGTTTCTGCTATACCACTAAAAAAGGCTACTTCTGAAAATGTGTCATCACCATTATTCAACTGCATTGTATTCTGCATGTATTGATTATAAAAGTCATTACTTTTTTTAAGCTGATATACATCATATCGTTCAAAATCACTTGTGTTTTTAAGTCTTTCATCATTTTCAGGAAGCATGTCTGTGACAAAAATTTCTGGTTTACCATCATTGTTGATATCAGCCATATCCGCACCCATTGAGGACATACTTAAATGGGCCATTCTGTTTTTAATATCTTCTTTAAATGTTCCGTCACCATTATTAATGTATAAGTAGTCGTGTTCATAGAAATCATTAGATACATAAATATCGGGTAACAAATCATTGTTTACATCACCAATAGTAACACCTAAACCAAAACCAATTAAGCTTCCATAAATGCCAGCTTGCTCACTCACATCGATAAATTTACCGTCATCATTTCGCATTAATTTATCGCCACCCCCTTTGTAGATGTCTGGCAATTGCCAATTTTCACTTCTTAAATCACGCTTATTTACATAGCCTAAACTACTCACAGGTATAAAGCTATTGTTTAAAATATAGGCATCTAAATCGCCATCGCCATCATAATCAAAAAAAGCGGTATGTGTCGTAAACCCAGTATCTGCAAGATTATATTTTTCAGCCTTTTCTGTAAAGGTCAAATCGCCATTATTGATAAATAATTCATTTTTTTGATCATCGCCTTGCACATTTCCCGCGTTACAAACATATATATCCAGCCAACCATCAGCGTTGATGTCCACCATTACTACACCAGTAGACCAAGATCTGTTTCCAGCAGTATTTGAAGTTTCTGAAATATCCTCAAATTTAAAATCTCCTTTATTAAGATACAGTTTGTTTTTTGTTCTGTTTGCTGTTAAATAGACATCTGGCAGACCATCATTATTGATATCGCCAATAGCTACGCCACCTCCATTGTAAAAATTTCTGTATTTAAAAATGTTGAAATCCTTTTCATTTTCAACTTTATTTATGAAATCAATTCCTGTTTCAGCTTTG
>JARRKS010000418.1:0-2585 GCA_037387865.1 Flavobacteriaceae bacterium | reverse complement strand
AAACTGTACCATCAACATCCATTTTATTATCGTCATATACATAATTTAAATCGGCCAATACCGATTTTACCTTTAGTTGGGATACATATTCCAACATATCAAAAGCATGGGTCCCAATATCACCAATACAACAGCTAATTCCACCTTTTTCAGGGTCAAGTCGCCATGTATTTGCTCTTAAATCTTTATCATGAATGATTGGATTTATACATCCTTGATAATATTGCGCATCAATTTTTTGAACTTTACCAATAACACCATCGGCTATCATTTGACGCATTTGACGTATCATTGGATATCCAGTATACGTGTACGTTACTGCAAAAACTGAATTTACTTTTTTAAGCGTTTCATTTAGAATTTTTGCTTCCTCATAACTTGTAGTCATTGGCTTTTCGCAAATAACATTAAAGCCATTTTCTAATAATTTTTTTGCCATTGGGAAATGCAAAAAATTAGGTGTCAATACAGAGACAACTTGCATTCTTTCTGATTGTGGAAGTTTTAATTCTTCCTCAATCATTTTGTCAAAATTAAGATAAATTCTATTCGTTGAAATTCCAATTTGTTCAGCAAAACCAATATTTTCTTCCCAAATAGGATTAAAAACACCTCCAACAATTTGATATTGGTCATACATTGAAGACGCAATTCTATGCAAAATTCCAATTAGGGAATCTCCTCCTCCGCCAAGAATTCCTATTCTGATTTTATTATTCATATTATTCTTTATATGTTACGCTTTCATTTTTAAAGAAAATTAAAAATAACAACAAAACTACCGCAGCAAAAATTGCCGGAAACTGCCAAATGTCCACCCAAGAATGTGAGCCATCAGACACTATATATTTATCAGTTATTTTACCTGCAACCCAAAACCCCATTAGCATACCAACACCATATGTTGCTAGTGTAATTAAACCTTGAGCGGCACTTTTAATTTTATCACCAGCTTTAGAGTCTGTATAAATCTGCCCAGAGACGAAAAAGAAATCATAACAAATACCATGAAGCGCAATACCAATAATTAGCATAAATGCTAATTCTCCTGAATTACCAAACGCAAATAACAAATAACGAACTGTCCAAGCCAACATACCAACTAAAATTGTTTTTTTGAAACCAAACTTCTTAAAGAAATAAGGTAATAACAACATGAACAGGACTTCTGACATTTGACCAATAGTCATTTTTCCTGTTGGATTTTCAATTCCTATTTCTGACAAAAATGGATTTGCATTTTGATAGTAAAATGCTAAAGGAATACAAATCAAAATAGATGAAATAAAGAAAATTAAAAAGTTTCTATCATTTAAAAGTTTTAAAGCATCCAAACCTAATATGTCTGAAATAGTTACCTTTTTGCCATCTTTTGCTTTTGGCGGTGTTTTAGGTAGAAAGAAGCTAAACAATCCTAAAATTGCTGAAGCAATAGAAACCATTAAAAACGTATTTTTAAGCATTCCTCCAGAAATAGCATCTGCTGAATCCCAATGAAACAAATAACTAATTGCTAATCCTGCAACTATCCATCCTATTGTTCCCCAAACTCGTTCCCCAAACTCGAATAAACGAAAATTCTTTAGTTGGATCTTTCATTTGGTTAAAAGCTACTGAATTCACTAAAGCCAACGTTGGCATATAGGCAATCATATATCCTAGAACATAAGGATAAAACAGATTAAATTCAGTTGCTTGAGACATTTGATACATTAATATTGCTCCAATAATATGTAAAACCCCTAATATTTTCTCTGCATTAAAAAAGCGGTCGGCAATCAAACCAATAATAAATGGTGCTATAATAGCTCCCCAAGATTGTGTTGAATACGCCATTGCTGTTTCACTACCTGTTGCACTTAAATTATTCCCTAAAAAAGTACCAAGAGTTACAAACCAACCTCCCCAAATGAAGAATTCTAAAAACATCATTAAGGATAGTTGAAATTTAGATGAGTTGTTCATATAATATTTGTTAGTTAGTTTTTATAAATTTTGTGTGGCCTTTATAACTAAATCCTTTGTGGCTAAAATACCTTCATCTTCGGTTAAAATACTGCCTTCATATTCAACTCCTATAAAACCTTTGTAACCAGAATCTTTTATAATTTTCATCATTTTATAATAATCTATGGTTTCTTCGTTGCCATTTTCATCAAACGTATAGGATTTAGCAGATACACCTTTAGCAAAAGGTAACAACTCTTTCATTCCTTTGTATCGATCGTAAGCTTTTTCACAAGGAGTTTCCCATTGGGCCGAACTTGAACCGATAATACAGAAATTTCCAAAATCGGGTAAGGTCCCGCAATTTGGCAAATTGATTTCCTTTAAAACAGCAACCACTTTATCAGCTTCTGATGAGAGTCCGCCATGGTTCTCAACTATAACATTAATATTTTTTGTTGCTCCATAAGCCGCTAATCTCCCTAGGCCATCTACAGCATTAGCATGCCATTGTGCTGGATCTTTTTCTGCCTCTCCACCAGATAGATTAACTCTAACAGAAGAACAACCCAATTTTGCTGCAGCATCGATCCACATACTATGCCTTCTAATTGCTTCATCTCTTAATGATTTGTCAC
>JARRKS010000417.1:0-4140 GCA_037387865.1 Flavobacteriaceae bacterium | reverse complement strand
GGCAGTACCTTATGTATTTTAAAGAACGTTAAGAGTTTAGATAAGATTGTAATAATTCATCAATATCTTTAAGTTTTGTTTCTACGTGCTCATTGATATTTTGCTTATCTATAGTTTTTTGCTCTACTTGAGATGCAAATTGTAAAGCACACATGGCAAGTACATCTTGCTTATCTCTAACAGAATAACTTTGCTCAAATTGTTTGATCATAGCTTCAATGTTTTTAGCTGCTTTTCGTAAACCTTCTTCTTGACTAGCTTCAATTGTTAACGGATATACTCTATTAGCTATTGATAGCTTTATTTTAAGCTTTTCTGACATCGAATACTATGTAACATTATTCAGAGAGTTGCGATATACAATGATCTATGTCTCTAATTAATGTATTTATTTTAAGCTTTGTTTCTCTTTTATTATCGTCACTGCCTAATATTGTCTTCGCCATTTTGAGTGCTTCGTATTTTTCTTCCCAAGATTCCATTTGCTTATCTTGCTCTTGAAGCTTCATTTCAGATTCTTGTAATGCCTCTTTTAGTTTACTGTTAGCTTGCTTTAAGCCTTCAAGTTTGTGTAATACTTTACTAATTTTATTCTCAAGAGAATCAACAATATCTTCAATATTACTCATGTACGAAATTCAATACTTCACTCACAAAGTTAACATACCTAGTGATAAATAACAATTGTTTTTACATAAATTTATTAATTGATTGAGGCTCATCAAACAATAATCTTAAGTTTTTAACGCTTTTGGATATTACAAGCAAATTAATAAATTAGCATCAATAACCCCTTTCTTCATAAACGCACAAAATGTTTACCCTCAAGATTATTTTCAAGATCCTTTGGATGTTACATTGGTGCTTTCGGGTACTTTTGCCGAATTAAGAGCCAATCATTTTCATTCTGGTCTTGATATTAAAACACAACAAAGAGTTGGACTTAATGTTTATGCTTGTGCTGATGGTTATGTGAGTAGAATAAAAATTTCTCATTTTGGTTATGGCAAGGCACTTTACATTACACATCCAAATGGCTATACAACAGTATATGCTCATTTACAAAAATTCGCACCAGAAATAGAAGCTTATGTTAAAAAACAGCAATATGAAAAAGAATCATATGAGGTTGAGTTATTCCCAAACATTCAAGATCTATTGGTAGAACAAGGAGAAGTGGTTGCTTATAGTGGTAATTCTGGAGGTTCTGGTGGGCCACATTTACATTTTGAAATTCGAGATAAAGCTGAAAGACCTATAAACCCAATGCTTTTTGGAATTGATGTGAAAGACACAACAAGACCTATAATTTCATCAGTATATGTATATCCTGTTGGTGACAGTTCTTATGTTAACAATTCTAACCAAAAACAAAAACTTCGTTTAATTCCCTTAAGTAATGGTGATTATTCTATAGAAGACATCGAAGCTTACGGTAAAATTGGTTTTGGAATAGAAACTAACGACAGACAAGATCTAGCTGCAAATAAAAATGGAGTAGCTAATATTCAATCCTTTTATAATGGTAATCAGAATTTCGAGATAGATTTCTCTGTGTTTTCATTTTCAGAAACAAGTCATTTAAATCGATTAATTGACTATGGTGAATATAAAACAAATAAGCAACGTATTCAGAAGTTGTTTGTAGAACCCAACAATCCACTTTCAATGTATAAAAATGTTGAATACAATGGTTACATTAATGTAGAAGACAGCACCAACACAGTTTACAAGGTAAGAGTTAAAGATTATAAGAATAATGATGCATGGCTAACAGTGACTATAAAAGGTCAAAAAAATCAAGACATAAAACCTTACGAAAAAATAACTACGCCATATTACATATATCATGATCAGGCAACTACGCTGCAAGAAGAGAACGTAACTGTTGAATTATTTAAAGATACATTTTATGACGACTTTTATGTAGATTTCAATGTTCATAACGATACGCTTACTTTGGGTGAAGATGTTTTTCCTGTTAGAAAATCTTTTGCCATAAATTTTGATGTGAGTAATTACTCTGAAGAAGATAAATCCAAACTTTATATTGCAGAGTTGGTTGGCTACTATCAGTATCCATCTTATTCAAGAACAACAAGAGAAGGTAATAAACTAACTACATTCACCAAATATTTGGGTAATTATGCTTTAACATTAGATACTTTAGCTCCTACCATTAGGCCAATTAATTTTCAGAATAAAAAATGGTTAAGTAAATATAGGTTCCTAAAAGTTAAGATTGACGATAAACTTTCCGGGATTTCAAATTACAGAGCCACTGTAAACGGAAAGTGGATATTAATGGAATACGATTATAAAACAAAAACATTAATACATGACTTTAATGATGGTATTATAACAGACACAGAGAATAATTTAAAGCTTTTTTGCTTTTTTTATTACCCATTATTGGCTATTCTCAAACGGCCACATTAAGAGGTGTTATACTTGATGAAAACAACATTCCTATAGAAGGAGTCAATATAAAAACTAATGATTCTGGAACACAAACCAATAGCAATGGTTTTTATGTTTTAAAGATTAATTCAAATCAGGACGTTACAGTAGAATTTACTCACATATCACATAAAAAAGTTGCTGCAACTTTCAATCTTAAAAATGGCGAAGAACTAGAGTTCAATCCAGTCATGAACATTTCTGTTGAGCAAATTGCAACAGTTGTAATTTCAGGTAATAAACGTAAAGATGTAGAAGGTATTGTTATTCTGGAACCTGCAACAATCAGAAAAATACCCGGAGCCAATGCAGGTGTAGAGAATTTGTTACTGACACTGCCAGGAGTTAGTAATAACAACGAATTGAGTACACAATATTCTGTGCGAGGTGGAAATTACGATGAAAACCTTGTGTATGTAAACGATATAGAAGTATACAGACCTTTTTTAGTGCGTTCTGGGCAGCAAGAAGGTTTAAGTTTTGTAAATACAGATTTAGTACAAAATGTAGAATTTTCAGCAGGTGGTTTTCAAGCAAAGTATGGCGATAAACTATCCTCTGTTTTGGATATTACTTATAGAACACCTTATGAGTTTAGTATTGATGCTGATTTGAGTTTACTGGGTGCCAGTGTTGCTGTTGGTGCCATTAGTAAAGATTCTAAACTTACGGGAATTATTGGTTTAAGATATAGAGACAATAGTCTTTTGGTGAATGCCAAAGAAACAGAAACCAATTACGATCCTAAATTTGCAGACGTACAAACCTATTTAACTTATAAGTTTACTGATAAGTTTCACTTAAGTTTTCTAGGAAATGCTTCTGTAAATAAATACAACTATGAACCTGAAACACGTCAAACCAATTTTGGTACTCTGGAAAATCCGTTAGCATTATTAGTCTTTTATGAAGGCATGGAAAAAGACAAATATCAAACCGTTTTTGGTGCTTTAAATGGAACTTATTTTGCCAATGATAATCTAACTTTAAAATTGATAGCCTCAACCTATCATACTACTGAAGAAGAATATTTTGACATCTTGGCTCAATATCGGCTTGGAGAAGTTAACACAAGTATTGGTGATGAAGATTTGGGAGAAGTAGAATTTAGTGAGGGTATTGGAGGTCAATTAAATCATGGTAGAAATGACCTGGATGCGCTTATTACCAATATTGAACACAAAGGAAATTACATCGTTGATGACCATAATTTTGAATGGTCTGTAAAATATACGCACGAAGATATTAGAGACAGACTTGTTGAATGGGAAGTGATAGACTCTGCCGGATTTTCTATCAATCCTCCAAATTTGGACTATTTCAATGAACAACCTTACCAGCCTTACGAAGGACCACTAGTTGCTTATCAAAATGTAAGAGCTACAAACAACACACAAATAGATAGAATTCAAGGATATGTACAATGGAGTAAACGTTCAACATTGGGTATAAATGATGTGTGGTATAATGTTGGTATAAGAGCACATAATTGGAAAGTACAAGGCGAAGGCATAGAAAGCACGTCGCAAACTGTTTTTAGTCCAAGAGCTCAATTTGCAATCAAACCAGTTTGGCTCACAGATATGTTATTCAGAATTAGTGGTGGTTTGTATTATCAGCCTCCATTTTACAGAGAGCTTCGGGATTCATTGGGGACTGTAAACCCTGATGTAAAAGCAC
>JARRKS010000416.1:0-2957 GCA_037387865.1 Flavobacteriaceae bacterium | reverse complement strand
CAAATTTTTGAGGTGTACTTTAAGGATCAGATTGTTCACGAGAATTTTACTGGTCATGATATAAACTTGGTAAAGTTAGATGACAATGCGGATTTAAAAGAACTTGAAGCATGGATGAATTGGGTAAACCCTTCTGGACTTATGTCTTCCTCAACTCCAAAAGGTGTAACTTTTTTAGGAGGAGTCAATAATTCACCGGCTGAAAGCACACAATATTTTGAGGTTGATTTAACGCCAGGGAATTATGTTCTAATCTCTGAAGTTCCTAATACTTCAAGTAAGAACATGCTTAAGACTTTTGAAGTCACAGATTAATATTTGACGTATTCAACAATCTCTAATCCGTAACCTATAATTCCAACACGTTTGGTTTGCTCACTGTTAGACACTATTCGTAGCTTATGGATATTTAAATCATGAAGGATCTGGGCACCAATACCAAAGTCTCTGGTGTCCATTTCCATTCTTGGTGCTTTTATAACTTCACCTTCTGTCTGAGATTCTTTTAAAGCATTTAGTCGCTTTAACAAATTCATTGATTGCGATTCTTGATTGATAAATATGATGGCACCACTTCCAGCTTGGTTTATTAGATTGAACATGTCATCTAATTTTTTGTCTGGATTATTGGTTAGCGTGCCAAGTATATCATTATTAACTAAAGTAGAATTAACACGAGTTAAAACAGGCTCATTGGTTTTCCAATCACCTTTTGTTAATGCAATATGAACTTGATTATTTGTGGTTTGTTGATAGGCTCTTAATCTAAAACTTCCGAAACGTGTTTCTAACTGAAAATCTTCTTTTTTATCTATAAGGGAGTCGTGCTCCATTCTATAAGCAACCAGATCTTCAATAGAAATTATTTTGAGATCAAATTTTTCTGCAACTTTAATAAGTTGTGGCAATCTCGCCATAGTACCATCTTCATTTAAAATTTCAACCAAAATACCAGCAGGCTTAAATCCAGCCAAACGTGCCAAATCAACAGAAGCTTCAGTATGTCCTGTTCTACGTAAAACACCACCGTTTTTTGCTTTAAGCGGAAAGATATGTCCTGGACGACCTAAATCGTAAGGTTTTGTATTGTCATCAACCAGAGCTTTAATGGTCTTCGCACGATCGTGCACAGAAATTCCAGTTGTACAACCATGGCCAATTAAGTCTACTGAAACTGTAAACTGTGTGTGGTGCAATACCGTATTATTCTGTACCATCATGGTTAGATCAAGTTCAATACATCTATCTTCTGTAAGTGGAGCACAAATTAAACCTCGACCGTTTGCAGCCATAAAATTGATCATTTCTGGCGTCACCTTTTCAGCTGCTGCAATAAAGTCTCCTTCATTCTCTCTATTTTTATCATCAACTACAATAACAATTTTTCCTTTTTTTATGTCGCTTATTGCGTCTTTTATAGAATGAAACATGAATGTTTTTGTGCTTAATGGTTTTGTTTTAGTTGATATCATAATGCAAAGATATTGCTTATTTTAAACTATCTAAAGAATTTTGCCTCAAGTCTTTCTTCAATTTATAATTTAGAAGGATAAAGGGAATAAAATAAAAGGGTAAACCCAAAATTAAAAGAATGATATTTGGTTTATTATTCGGACTATCGAAACAACCGTAAAATTGCCTCATGTTTTTGAAAGAAATAAAGTAGTACACTATAAAGATAACTAAAGCCATTAGACTTAACTGAATAGAAGCTTCTGCTAGCGAAGGAAGCTTATTATTTCTAAAAACGCATACTTGGAGTGTGTTTTAAAATCCTCCAATATCATTTCAGATTTATCAATGTTTTGCGGAATGTTAATCCCTTGATCTCTTAATGCTTCATGAGATATATTCCTTAAATTTAGAACATTAATAGTATCTAAAAAATCGGTATTTGAATACTTATATTCTTTATAATTTTTAGCTATATCAATTAACTTTTCATCATTAAATTCATGTAATTTATGTTCTGATGAATCGTTTTCATAACCAAAGTTTTTGGGTTTAAAATTAAATATAGACCTTAATGGTTCTATAAAGTTATCAAACTCAAACAAGCCTCTATCTGCAGTTGCTCTTTTAGTAAGGAATATACTTAACGGTAACATAATTAAAGTAGAGAACCAAGTTGCTAACACAGGACTAAAGCTACCATCTTTGGCACTATTCTTAGCAAAAATCCCAATGAAATGATAAGTTAAAAAAAGTAGAATAGCAATGACCATTGGCAAACCAATACCTCCTTTTCTAATCAAAGCACCTAATGGAGCTCCAACAAAAAATAATATAACACAAGCAAACCCTAGCGCTATTTTATCATGAAGTGCCATGATGTGCTTGTTTAACCAGATATTTCTTGTTTTTAGATTGACTTCTTTTACACTTATAATTTGTCGCGTACTTGTCACCGAGTTTAAAGCCATAGATATTAACTGAACTTTTCTGCTATGGTTATAAAAATTAAGAAAGTGCTCTTTATTAATGGTATCTTGTTTATTTAGGTTTCTTTCAGTATCACTAATATTTAAACCCTTGTTTAAATTAGATAAACCTGCTCTATTATACAAACTAGATGAGAAGTCTTGGTAATCTTCTTTTCTTTTAACTTTTAACGAATCTATGGTATAGCTTAAAGCACTCATGTTAAGCATGTCGTACTTATCAGAGTAGCCTTTTTCATCCAAATCCACATCATTTAAATTAGATAAATCAATATTAAACGTATACTTTTCAAATTCACTTTTCACAAAAGGTCTTTTGTTTCTGTCTTTATAATTTTTTGGAGGTGTATCGTCATAGTAGTTACCATCAAAAAGAATCAACTGAATAATATCTGACTTCTCTTCGCCAATAAGTTCTCCTGTTTTTGAAATAATGGTCGTATAATTTCCTATTCCCTTTGGTGATTTTTTATGAATAACAACATCTTTTAGATATTGACCTCTATCGCCACTTTT
>JARRKS010000415.1:0-3023 GCA_037387865.1 Flavobacteriaceae bacterium | reverse complement strand
TTAACGAGAATTTCTTCTTCGTAATGCACATCATCAGAGAAATCTGGTATAAAAAAAGGATGTTTTTTTAATAGTATAGACGTGTCTGGCTTTAAAAAAACGACTGGGTCTTTTGGTTTTTCGTTATCCAGTTCTTTAATATGTTCGGTATAATTCCTACCTATGCAGATAAGTTTCATTTCAATCCAACTTATTATTAAAATTTCGAAGTTTTATGGCAGTTAATACTTTTTTGGTATATAATGGGAAATCCGCATTAAGCAACCAACCAAAGTAGCCAGGTTCTTTTTCCAAAACATCTATAACCGTTTTGTTCTTATGCTTGCCAAATGAAAAACATTCTTCTCCCTTTTTGTTATAGGTAATAAATCCTGCAAAATCTGCGAACTTTTTTCTTGAACTAAATTCTGCTAAAAACTTGGAGTTGTTTTCCAATTCCTCATATTTTGCTACCTGTGCTTTTAGGACTTCAAAGGTTGCTTTGGTATCTGCTTCTGCACTATGCGCATTGTCTAAATCTTTATCACAATAAAATTTATACGCAGCACTTAATGTACGTTGTTCCATTTTATGAAAAATAGTTTGCACATCTATTGCCAAACAGTTTTTCATATCAAAATCTACATCAGCTCGCAACATTTCTTCTGCTAACAACGGAATATCGAATCTGTTTGAATTAAAACCAGCCAGATCTGAATCTTTAATCATTATATAGATCTCTTTGGCTAGTGCTTTAAACGTGGGTTTATCTAACACATCTGCATCAGAAATACCATGAATGGCAGTCACTTCTTTAGGTATTGGCATTTCTGGATTTACCAACCATGTTTTACTGTCTTCTTTGCCATCTGGATATACTTTAAGAATAGAAATTTCTACAATACGATCTTTAGAAATATTAACACCTGTGGTTTCAAGATCAAAAAAACAAATGGGTTTGGTAAGATTAAGATTCATGTAACTTATAAGAATTTTGGCAAAGGTAATTAGAATTACTAAAACTAATCATTCAATTCTATTATTTGAAATATGATTTTTATACACGTAATTTACACGAGTTAAATTATTATTGATTTTCTATGAATAAAAATCCAGCAGATTCTGTATCTTTTAATTGCGGACTCTACATGAAAAATAGGTTTATGTTGGCGCCACTCACCAATCAACAAAGTCATGAAAACGGACAATTATCGGATGACGAGTTCAACTGGCTAACCATGCGAGCTAAAGGAAATCTTATGGAAGTCTGGCCCTTATTCAGCTGCATCATGCTGGTATGCGCTCGCCTTATGATGTGATTAAACAAAAAGCAGTTTGTCCATCTGACAACGAGAAACATAATGCCAGAGCATTAACTCTAGATGAAGTTAGTGAACTTAAGGAGGATTTTATTAATGCAGCTATTAGAGCACAAGAATGTGGTTATGATGGTGTAGAAGTGCATGGTGCTCACGGCTACATCTTAACGCAATTTTTAAGTGCCTCTATAAATAAACGTAAAGACAAATATGGAGGTTCTCTAGAAAACAGATCTCGATTACTTTTTGAAATCATTAATGGTATTCGAGTTAATTGTGGTAATGATTTCTTACTTGGCGTAAGGTTATCTCCAGAGCGGTTCGGTATGCAACTCGCTGAAATTAAAATGATTTGCCAACAACTTATAGATGTAAACCAAGTAGATTTTATAGACTTATCGCTTTGGGATTGCTTCAAATTACCTGAAGAGTATCCAGAAGACAACAAAACGTTATTAGACCATCTTACAGAATTAAACTATGGTAATATTAAGTTAACCGTTGCAGGTAATATTAGAACTGGACATGATGTACAAAAGGTACTAAATAATGGTGTAGATTTTGTAACCATTGGACGTTCAGGTATATTACATCATGACTTCCCAAAAAAGGTGATTGAACATTCAGATTTCAAACCAATTGAGAATCCCGTTTCTGAAGCTTATTTAAAATCTGAAGGTTTAAGCGACGTGTTTATTAAGTATATGAGACGATGGCCTGGATTTGTTGAAAATATCAAATAAACAGAGAGGTTTTGTTAAATTAAGGCTCATGCACTGCAATTTTATACAAATGTAAATAGAATAAGCAAAACAACGTATGACAATAGTATAATTTGACTTTGTAAAATAAATAGTCGAACTTCGTTTAACTACTGATATAAATAATTAAAAAAGTTCATATCAAAGCATTAAACGAAATCTTACTTTTTGGATGTTATTATTCACGTCCTTTAGAATGACAACTAAATCTCTCTATTAGAATCCCAAGCTTCCAGATAATCTTTTACCGCTTTTACAAATTGCCCACCTAAAGCACCATTTACTACTCGATGGTCATAAGAATGCGATAAGAACATTTTATAACGTATACCTATAAAATCGCCTTCAGAAGTTTCTATAACTGCAGGTGTTTTTCTAATAGCGCCAAGTGCCAGAATACCAACTTGAGGTTGGTTGATGATTGGTGTACCCATGATGCTTCCAAAAGAACCAACATTGGTTACTGTGTAAGTTCCACCTTGAACATCGTCTGGATTTAATTTATTTAAACGTGCTCTGTTCGCCAGATCGTTCACTTTTTTGGTCATTCCAACCAAATTGAGCTGATCGGCATTTTTAATAACAGGAACAATTAAATTACCATCTGCCAAAGCAGTTGCCATACCTAAATTGATATTTTTCTTTTTGATGATTTTATCTCCTTGAACAGAAATATTAAGCATTGGGTTCTCGCGTAGAGCTTTGGCATCGGATTCCATGAATATAGGTGTAAAGGTTAGGTTTTCACCTTCACGCCTCATAAAATCATCTTTTACTTTGCTTCTCCACTTCCAGATTTTAGTTACATCTGCTTCAATAAAACTTTGAACATGCGCAGATGTCTGGATAGATTCAACCATGTGATGTGCAATCAATTTACCCATTCTGGTCATTTCTATGATTTCGTCTTCTCCACTAGAAATAACTGGAGCAACTTGCTCTTTTATAATAGGTTCTGGTTTAG
>JARRKS010000414.1:0-2979 GCA_037387865.1 Flavobacteriaceae bacterium | reverse complement strand
CCTGCAAGTCCTCCATAAATGGCTCCTTCACCACTTGAATGCCCAGTTGTAACCTCATATTGATACTGTCCGAATAACCAACCACCATCAATGGTTTTGGTTTTTGTTTCTTCATTTGCTGTTAAAGCACCAACAGCGGCTAGTGTGGTTCCTCCAATAGCGCTACCAACAAGTACATTGTGACCTGTAGATCGCTTGGTTTTGATTTTACCTATCTTACTAACACTTAATTTAGCAACTTTATTCTTTTTGTTCAATACCAATAAAGTGTCATTGATAAAAGAAATATGCCCCTTTTC
Organism: Flavobacteriaceae bacterium; assembly: GCA_037387865.1. Lineage (GTDB taxonomy): Bacteria > Bacteroidota > Bacteroidia > Flavobacteriales > Flavobacteriaceae > Gilvirhabdus. Next base: position 2,680 of record JARRKS010000414.1, on the reverse strand, counting down.
TGTCTTTTTACCATTTAACTCATAAACACGTACAAATACACTTTTAGAAGATTTATCATCCTGTGCAGAAATGTTTATAACATAAAACATTAAAAAACTAGATATAATGATTCTGGTAGAAATTGTTTTTGTTTTCATAATATTGGCTTTTATATTTCAAATGTATTTTCATTAATTGAGATTAGACTCCAAAATCATCTATTTCACATCAATTAGGACGATAAAACATAATCTCGGACATTACTCTTTTTACATTCTTTCATAAACCTAATAACATTGTTTACGCAAAAGTTTGAAACCAAAGTTTCTGGGTCTATCAATTTATTTCTTTGAAGTTTGAGAGTATTAGGGCTTTGCAAATAATCTTTAGCATAATACAACAAAACATTAGCCATTTTATTAAAATCCTCAGACGTCCATATTTCATTCAAAGGATTTATGGTTCCATCAAAATCACTACCTATACAACAGGTTTCCCAAGCTGGTAAACTTTCTGCATCTAAAGTTTCTGCTACATGTTGGATTTGCCTCCATAAAATTTGAGTTGAATTCTCTAAAGCTTTTTCTTTATTTCCATTTAGGATTGGTTTTTTAATTAAATTACTTGGAGCCAATCTTTTGGCATCAAATTGAATAGCGAACAATCCTTTTGAATTTGTTATTTTAATCAACTCTTCGTCATAAAAATTGATAGAATCATTTGCAAAAAGATTAGGTGATATTGTTCCAACCGATTTACCTGAATATCTCCTTCCAGTTACTGCTCCATGACTAACAATTATTGGAATACTGTTGTTAAATTCCGCTTCTAAAATTTTATAGTATTGAAGTCTAGATTCAAGGCTCATATGCTTAATGTCTATTAGAATACGATTATGATGACTATTTTTTAAAAGTTCACGAATTACTTTATGCCCTAAATTTGAAATTCCGGAGTCTAGATTCTTTCTCTGATCAACCAAACCTTTTAATGGCTCTAAACTTGGTGCATGCCCACATAGATCATTGTTAAAGTTATGAGCAAATGTTATGAATAAAGGAGGGTATTTTAAACTCTTAATTCTCTGAATGTTTTCTAAAATTTTTTGTTCATTCAATTCAGACCCATATTCTGTTAGCCCAGTGTTAAATACGTGAGCTCCTTCAATTGTTGGAATAACAAATATCTTATTATCGGTTTTTTTGCTTTTTAAAACATTATTTGGTGAGGATAATTCCCAACTATAAATTTCATTTTTTACTTTGAACATTGTTTTGCTTTTCAACAAAAAATTGTACTCGTTCATTAAATCAGTAAAATAATTTTGGTGTTTTTGAATATATCGTATTCTCTTATATCCTATCGAAGTAATAAGACTTGCTATCACAGCAACAATTTTATTGTTAAGGTGTGGACTCTTGAAAAAGCCCTTTTCAAAAGGGTAAAATGAAACAAAGGCAATTTTCACATTTCCTTTTGCCATTGTCTTGAGAAAATTTGGTAATGCCACTTATCTTTTGAAACAGTTTTGAAAATAAATTAGGTGGATTTTTATACCATACCGACGATTTTTTAGATTTTGAAAATGACTTTCCAAAGGTTTTTAAAGTTGGATGACAATGAATGTCTGCAAATTGAAATTTAATCATTGAAATAGATTTTTAAATTATTACATATCCTCTTCAAACACATCAAAATCTATAGCGTTGGCTTTAATAAGCCTATAATGATATCCTAAAGCTTGTGTTAGAGTATAAGATCTATAGTTTAAATCATGTTCACTGGCATATTTTTTAATAACTTCTGTAACTTCATGAGCATATACAGAACTTATTTTAGGAAACAAATGATGGGCTATATGGAAATTAAAATTGCCCATAAAATGTTTTGTAAACCAATTACTTAAAGAAATATCGTTTGTGGTAATAAATTGATGGTTAAGCCAACTAATATCCATTTCATCATTTTCATTTGGTTTAGGAAACTCGTTGGTCTCATTTGCATGAGGCGTTAATAAAGAAAGTAACGCAAAAACGCTTCCTACAAAAAGCATTAAACAGAAAGCAATAATTGCTGTCAAAGGTTTAACACCTATAATAATAGGAATAAACAAAGTGTAAAGAAAGAATGCTGTTTTGAAAAAGAAAAGCTTAAAATACTCGATCAAAGGAATTTTAATGACTTTTTTTATTAAACGGTCTTTTAAGAAGAAATCTTTAAAATCTCTAAATAAAATCCAATTAAACAAAAACATTGGATAAAATAGAAAAATAAAAATATGCTGATATTTATGTATGGTATTTGTTTTTTCGTGCGGATAAATTTTTATTAACCCAGCTTGCTCAATGTCAGAATCCCAACCAGATATGTTCTGAAAATTATGATGCATTAGCATATGCCTCATTTTCCAGATGTAACTATTGCCACCTAGTAGATCAAAAAACAGAAGAATTAAATCATTATGTTTTCTGTTTTTGAAAATATTATTGTGAACAGCATCATGGATTATACATATAAAAATCAAAACAGCGATAATGCCTAAAAGAGCATATAATATTATAAATAATAGCACATCATTAATATTGTTCAGCGCCAAAAAATAGACACCTATATATAACATTGGTAAAAAGATTGCAATGATGCTCTTTATTTTCTTACGACTTTTGGGAAGTTGACTTACAACTTCTTTAATTTTCTTAT
>JARRKS010000413.1:0-2614 GCA_037387865.1 Flavobacteriaceae bacterium | reverse complement strand
TCTTTTACAGTTATGAAATGTTTGAAGGTACAGAAACTGGTATTGTACCTTGTATAGGGCGCAATCTTCCTAAAAATTGTTATGACATTGATATACGATTTACACAAATCAAAACTAATAATAACAACAGAACCCTATATTATTTTCTAGTCTTTATAGGATTAGTATTGCTGTTCTTGGCTTTAAGAAAGGGAAAATCCAGTTCCTCATATACTAATGATAATGAAAATTATACCACATTAGGTAGTTTTCAGTTTTATCCCAATCAGAATAAACTAGTAAAACAAGCTACCGAAATCAATCTTTCTAGAAAAGAATGTGAATTATTAGAACTCTTTGTAGCACGTCCAAATCAAATCATTAAACGCGATGAACTCACTAAAGCCGTTTGGGAAGATCATGGCGTGTTTGTGGGTAGAAGTCTGGACACTTACATTTCCAAGCTGCGTAAAAAACTTAAGGCAGATAACTCGATTAAGATTGCCAACATACATGGTGTAGGCTATAAGCTTGAAATAAACCATTAACGATTTAAACTAATCTTTATTTGATAATTTACTTTTAGCCGTTTCTAAATTCTTTTTAAACAATTCTAGATTATCATCTTCATGTTCTGTAGCAACCTTCACAGCTTTTTTATAAATTTTTATTGATAATTCAATATTCCCATTGGCCATTAGAGACTCTGCATAGCTATCAAAAACATTAGCAGAGTTAGGATAGAGTTGTGTATTAGTTTTGAATATTATTTCTGCTGCTTTGGGCTTATTTTGTACCATTAAATATTGATAACCTAACGCATTGATACTACCTTCGTCCAACACGTTTGCTTCATGACATTTTTTTAAACTTTCTACTATAGCTTCTTCAGATGCTTCATCTTTATAGTGGTCAAGCTTATCTGTTAATGAAAGATATAGCTTACTTAATTTTTCTTTTGTTGTAGTACGATAATCTTCTGCAGCTTCTTTTGCCAATTGGAGGGTTTTATCAAAACGTTCTTCAGGAGTTGTTTTAATTTCTGGTATTACACCTACACCTTCCCAATTAGTTTTGGTAATAGGGTTGATAGCTCTTCCTGTAGGAATAAAAACACTTAAATTATCGTTTATGCGCATAGTTCCTCCTGGATTTGCACCACCACCAGTAGTTTGACCAACTAATGTCGCTCTTTGATGGGTTTGCATGTTATAAGAGAATTCTTCGGCTGCTGAAAATGTTCTGTTACTAGTCATTACAAACAAAGGAACATTAGGTAACTTATCGCCTCCAACAGCATCTAAAGTCCAAAACTCTCTGGTAACATTGCCTTCTCTCCAATAAAGACTATTTAAATGTAATGTTTCGTTAAAAAAATAACTGCATAAGTACTGAACCATTTCAGGACTGCCACCACCATTCTTACTTAAATCGAAAATGATGGCATCGGTTCTGGACAATAATTTCATAGCGGCATCAGCAGTTTCTTTGGCATTTTCTAGTCCGGCAAAACCTCTTAATCAAGAATTTCAATAGTTTGAAACCCATAATTTCCTTGTCTTGACCTGTTAATTCCATTAATGCGTTCCTCAAAAATTCGTTCTGAAGAATTTGGAGGAGCTACAAAAGGTCTATTGACTCGTATTCGCATGTGTTTATCATGATTTACAGACTGTACAGATTCAGTTAACGCATTTGCAAAGGTTTCATCGGTTTTAAACTGGCCATAATACCCATTTTCAAATTGCTTTTTTAAATGCTCTGCAGTAGTTTTTGCGACTTCTGGAAATACATAAAAATCATTCATTAATTGTGACAGATTATGAATGGCTTCTTCTTTGTAAGATTCAGTTAATTCATTGTTTTGGGCTTTGGATATATTGACATTAAAAAGTAATATGCAAAATAGAAAGAGCATTTGGAAAGTAATTTTCATGATTTTTTATTATTTAATTGATGAAAGCTAAAAATAATAAATTTATATTCAATTGTATTCTATTTTACTATTGAATCTTAAACGTTAAAGTGCTTTACAAAAAGATGATAAAATACATATATTTGCTAAAAAGACGCTATTACTTATGAAAACCTTTATTTACACTGCACTCATTATTTTCTTATTAATATCCTGTAACAAACAAGCAGATAAGGACATTGCCAACAAAACTGAACGTGAATTTGTTGATGTTTCAGGCATCGATTCTACAATAAAACCTGGAGATAATTTTTTTAGGCGTGTTAACGGCAAATGGTATGACACTGTGAAAATTGATAGTGATCAAGTAGGAGTAGGGTCGTATCGGTTTTTGAACATTCCGCAAAAAAAGCTATTACAAAATATACTCGAAGAAGTCTCTAGTGCTCAACACCAAGAGGGTAGTATAGAACAAAAAGTTGGCGACTTCTATGCTTCAGGTATGGACACTGTGGCTATTAATCAACGTGGTTATAAACCCATTGAACCACTATTGGATCAAATAGAAGCCATTAGCAATATTACAGAGCTTATGGCCTTTGTTGCAGATGAATTGCAATCGGGTAATTCATCTATTGTAGCTGGATATATTTCACCAGATAATGACAACAGTAATATCAATATGGTGCACGTAGTACAGACAGGTTTAGGATTGCCTGA
>JARRKS010000412.1:0-2693 GCA_037387865.1 Flavobacteriaceae bacterium | reverse complement strand
TGAACTACAACGTTTTCGTAAAATTAAAATAGTACTTAATAAAACCGTTTAAACTATATTTGGGCATATTTTAATAATATGAGTTTTAGTATAAGAAAAGCCCAGAAAAAAGATGCTCAATCGATTTTAAATCTAATACAGCATTTAGCAGAATTTGAACGTGAACCAGAAGCTGTAGAAGTTACTTTAGAGGAAATAGAAATGGATGGTTTTGGTGACAATCCATTATTTCAAACTCTACTCGCTGAAAAAGACGGAGTGGTTGTTGGTATGGCGCTTTACTATTATAGATATTCTACATGGAAGGGCAAGACAATTCATTTAGAAGATTTAATTGTTTATGAACACATGCGTAAACAAAACATAGGAAGTACATTATACGATGCCGTCTTAAAACAGGCTTATGAGGAAAATGTGCGTAGAGTAGAATGGGTAGTTTTAGATTGGAATACACCAGCAAGAGATTTCTATATAAATTCTGGTGCAAAAATTTTAGAAGGATGGGAAACCGTTCAAATGGATCAAAACAGTTTAAAACAATATATATCAAATCAGAGTAATAAATAATTATAATGCAAGTATTTAAATTTGGTGGAGCATCTGTAAAAGATGCCAATGGTGTAAAAAATTTAGCTTCAGTATTAAAAACAGTTGGCTATAAGAATACTTTAGTTGTGGTTTCTGCTATGGGCAAAACAACGAACGCTTTAGAGGCTGTTATTAAAAATTATTTTGAAAATAACAGTGAATTACAAAGTTCTCTGCAAGATGTAAAGAAATATCATTATGCAATTTTGTTAGACTTATTTGATGATGAAAACCATGAGGTTTTTAAAAAAGTTTCTGCTCTTTTTCAAGAGTTAGATAGTTTTTTAGGCAGAAATAAATCTCCTGATTACAACTTTGTTTATGATCAGACTATTAGCTTTGGTGAGTTAGTTTCTACAACAATAATTAGTGAATATTTAAATACCATAAACCTTAAAAACAATTGGATAGATGTTCGCGAGTTTATTAAAACAGATAATTATTACAGAAGGGCTAATGTTGATTGGAGTCTTACTCAACAATTAATATCTTCAAATTTTAATAAAAATGTATTGAACATTACTCAAGGTTTTGTAGGTAGTGATGCCAACAACTTTACAACAACACTAGGAAGAGAAGGAAGTGATTATACTGCAGCCATTTTTGCATATTGCTTAAACGCAACTGGTGTGACGATCTGGAAAGATGTTCCTGGCGTTCTGAATGCCGATCCTCGTTATTTTGAAAACGCTCAATTAATACACAAAATATCGTATCGTGAAGCTATAGAGCTGGCATTTTATGGCGCATCTGTAATCCATCCTAAAACTTTGCAACCTTTACAAGGTAAAGAAATCCCTTTGTTCGTTAAGTCATTTGTCAAGCCTCTCGAACCTGGAACAATGGTTGGTAAAGGTATTGGGATAGAGCCTAATATACCATGTCTTATCGTAAAGAAAGATCAGGTTTTGATATCATTGTCATCGCTTGATTTTTCCTATATAGTTGAAGAAAATATTAGTCATATTTTTGGCTTACTGCATGATTACAAAATGAAAGTTGATGTTATTCAGAATTCGGCGATAAGCTTTTCTGTTTGTGTAGATAACATCTACCATAATCTCGAAAGATTACTCCAGCATTTAAAAGCCAAATTTAAAGTAACATGTAATGAAAATGTATCTTTATACACGATTAGGCATTATAACCAAAGTGTTATTGATCAGATTGAGAAAGATAAGACGGTTCTTTTAAAACAAATCACTCAAGAAACCGTTCAAGTAGTTTTTCAAATAAAGAAACTATGGGATTGGTAACTGCTAAAGAAGTAGCCATTGCAATTCATGCTGACAAATATGGGTTTGTAGGTACTTTTCTTGGTTGGATATTAATGAAGCTTCTCAAAATTTCTACACTAAATAAAATTTACAACAGAAACAAACATCTAAAAGATTTGGAGTTTTTAGATGCAATTCTAAACGAATTTCAGATTAAATTTGAAATCCCTGAAGAAGATTTAAAAAGATTGCCAAAAGAAGGCCCTTATATTACAATTTCTAATCATCCTTTAGGAGGTATTGATGGTATTTTACTTTTAAAACTCTTGCTTGAGCAAAGAGAAGATTTTAAGATTATTGCTAATTTCTTATTACATCGTATAGAACCTATGAAACCTTACATTATGCCTGTTAATCCTTTTGAAGACAGAAAAGATGTAAAGTCAAGTATTTCTGGTTTTAAAAATTCCCTTTTACATTTAAAAGAAGGAAAACCCTTGGGTATATTCCCTGCTGGCGAAGTTTCTACATATAGAGATGGAAAACTTGTTGTAGATAAACCTTGGGAAGAAGCAGCCATTAAACTTATTCAAAAAGCTGAAGTCCCAGTAGTACCAATATATTTTCATTCAAAAAACAGTAAGCTCTTTTATCTGTTATCAAAAATTAGTGACACTTTTAGAACAGCAAAACTGCCTTCTGAACTTTTAACCCAAAAAAGAAGAATTATAAAAGTTCGTGTTGGAAGACCTATCTCTTATAATGACCAAAAAGAACACACTTCAATAGAAGAGTTTTCAAGATTTTTGAGGCAAAAAACCTATATGTTGTCCAATGCGTTTGAAACTCCTAAAAGGTTAGAAGCTATTTCATCCACGCTTAAGGTTC
>JARRKS010000411.1:0-3407 GCA_037387865.1 Flavobacteriaceae bacterium | reverse complement strand
ATTTGCAAACTCTTTGATTACATTAATTTCTGCGTCAGTATCTGATACAAATTTATTTATAGAAATGATTGGTTCAATACCAAATTGCTTTACATTTTCTAAATGTTTTTCAAGGTTTGGCAATCCGTTTTTTAAAGCCTCTACATTCTCGTCTGTAAGGGATTTTAAATCTGCTCCACCATGATATTTTAGTGCTCTAATAGTTGTAGTCAATACAACTGCTTTAGGTGATATACCAGCACTTTGACATTTAATATCTAGAAATTTTTCAGCACCTAAATCGGCCCCAAAACCAGCTTCAGTTACAACATAATCTGACAAGGACATTCCCATTCGTGTTGCAATAACTGAATTTGTCCCTTGTGCAATATTCGCAAATGGTCCTCCATGAATAATGGCAGGATTACCTTCTATGGTTTGCACCAAATTTGGTTTAATAGCATCCTTAAGTAATGCTGCCATAGCACCTTCTACTTTTAAATCTTTGGCATAAATTGGCTCGCGAGCCATTGTATATCCTACAAAAATATTCCCTAACCGTTTTTTCAAATTTTCTAAATCATCTGACAAGCATAATATTGCCATAATCTCTGAAGCAGCAGTTATATCGAATCCTGTTTCTCTCGGCACACCAGATGTTGTTCCTCCTAGACCAATAACAATGTTTCGTAAGGATCGGTCATTCATATCCATGACTCTTTTCCATGTAACAGTTCTAGCATCGAGATCTAACGAATTTATTTTGCTCTGAATATTATTATCGATAACTGCAGACAATAAGTTGTGAGCTTTTTCAATAGCTGAAAAATCACCGGTAAAATGTAAATTAATATCTTCCATAGGAAGTACCTGCGAATAACCGCCACCTGTTGCACCACCTTTTATGCCAAAAACAGGACCTAATGAAGGTTCGCGAAGTACAACTGTGGTTTGTTTTCCCAATTGGTTTAAGCCTTCAGATAATCCAATAGACATGGTAGTTTTACCTTCACCAGCTGGCGTAGGTGAAATTGCAGTGACTAAAATAAGGTTGCTTTGCTTTACTTTTTCTAAATCGATTATAGAAACTGGTAATTTTGCTTTGTAATTCTGAATTAGTTAGTTTGTACTGTATTGAAGACTAGTCGCACAAAGTAATAAAAATTATTTGAATTTAAACGCATATCGCAACCTACCTCGTAAACCAGCTTTTACGATATGATTATAAGTACTTATTGGTAGTTTGAAAATAATGTCTTTTGCCAATTTCACTTTTTTTCCAGGCCCTTTCAGCCTAAATTGTGTTGCTTGTGTCGGCCCATACATTAAATGAAACCAAAGTTTTGGGTTAGTAATAAGATATTTACCAAGTGGTGGAAAACAACCAATTATTTTGGATAAATCATTCATAAACCTGTGATAGTCGACCAAACTTCTAATACGTTCTGCATTACCTTCAAATTGATCTTTGTATGATTGGTAATCTTTATCAATGTGCCTTTTCATAACTTCTTTTGAAGGTAACTTCATTTCATTAGAAAAAATTCATTTCATTAGAAAAAATTAAAGCTGCATACCGTGATTGCATATCAATGATAGGGAATTGACTTCCAAAACCTGGTCTTGCCCAACCAATCCAAGTTATTCTATCACTATAATCTAAATGAAACATATGCTTGTACATGCTTCTTGGATCACAGGCTTTGAGTTCATCTGGCATAAAATGAACAACATTTTTATAACCAGTACAAAAGACGACTTCATCAACGTTTTCTAATACTTTACCTTGACTATCAATAAGTGTATTTTTATCATCGTTAACTTGCACAATATCTTTAACAATTTCACAACCATGATACGCTACTGCTTTTGGTAAAGCCAATGTTTTAGTGCCATAAATTCCCCAAATACCATTTTTAGCAGGAACACTTTCATTTAAATCAGCCAATACATCAAAAACAGGATCTTTTCTACCGCGTTCAAGTTTTAGTACAAACGGACTTAATTGTCTTCCGTATTCTCGTGGTAAATCCCAAATACCACGATGTGTAGAGACATCTGCTGCATGCTCGCCTCTTTTTCTAGGCACAATCCAACCTGTAGATTCACGTAAACTCACCCAAGATTTTTCGGCTACTTGAGAAATTTCATAAGCTACATCAGAACCTGATTCTCCTCCACCTATGATGAGCACTCGTTTTCCTTTAAAACTTTTGGCATTTTTGGAGTCTTTTGAATGTGAATATGATATATTCTGAAGTTTTTTATGCCAATCAGGGAATCTAGGAACATTATTGTTCCCAATAGCCAAAACAAGGCGTTTACAATGCAGCTCTTCTCCAGAGCTTAAATTTATTTGCCAAGATCCATCTTCATTTTCTTTAACGCTTTCTACTTTTGTATTAAAACGAACATGATCTGTAACCTTAAAATGATTTGCATAATCTTTCCAATACTTTACTGCTTCATCTTTTGTCCAAAACGAATGGCTTTTACCTTCACCAACCCAAAAGTCTGAAAACATGCTGAACGTAACCGAAGATGTTAACAATAAATTATCATAGCCTTTTGCAAAAACACCTCCCAAGGTGTTTGCTTGTTCCAAACAAACCACATCGTTAACTCCTTTTTCAAGTAACTCTTTGGTAGCAACAATACCACCAGGTCCAGCACCTATGACAATACAACTAATCATAATTTGTTCATGGTTTACTCAATTTTATTTCCGCTGCATTTAATAAAGACATGACCCTTTTATTATTATTTTCTAATGGACATATTTTATCTTCAAAAGCATATTTTAATTCCATAGGAATAATTTCAATCAACTCTGAATATAAAATTTTATTCTCTTTTTTAGAATGGTTGGCTACTTTAATTTTAGAATAAAAGCCCAACCCTTCATTGTATTCAGATTTAAAATCTTCTTTAAGCCACTCTGGTAAATTTACTTGGACTGAACCTATAAACTTTTTGTCAAAATCAATACTAGAATTGAATAGGGTCTTTCCTAATACACCTCCAGCTAGAATCTTTTGATGTGCATTTATTAAAGCTTTGCCCTTTACATCAAAAAATTTCACAATCCCAAGAGTTCTAGATATACTTTTACTATCGTTTAATTCTATGATTCTAATATTAGGATTTTGATTTACAATTCGCATTTTAATAGTACCAAATAACTTTTCCAATGCGCTAGTATGAAGATTTTCATAATTCATTAATCACTTTCTGTTTTTTGGTCATAAAATAAAATATAAACATTACTAAACTCAACATTAATAAAATAATAGCTATTAGATAATATAATTGCGATTGGGATACTATATCTAATATAGGCAGAAGAATGATTGGTGACAAAAACTGTCCCATAAACCAAAACGTTGTTAATCTCCCTATTTCTCTACCTCTAATTTCTATAGGTGCTA
>JARRKS010000410.1:0-3021 GCA_037387865.1 Flavobacteriaceae bacterium | reverse complement strand
CATTCAGATGACCAATATTTCAAAAGAAACTCTTTATGCTATAATCTGGATAAAATCAAACTTATAGACAGTCTTTCAACAGATGTTGATATTAAAAATAGGTTATTGTTTCATTATGCTATTCGTTATGTGAATTCTACTGAAAATGTAGAGAGCTGTGATAAAATCTTGAAAGAGTTTTTAAGTAGAAGCACTAACAAATCAAACAAAGAGCAACTGGCTCATTTAACAAAATCTCTAAAGAAACTAAAGCCTGGATACGATTTTCCAAATATAAAATTAATAGATCTTAATAATTCTGAATTGGTTACTAGTTCACTTTTTAAAGGTAAACCAACTGTAGTCTATTTTTGGACCTATGCTTATAAAGGTCACTTTATTGAAAGTCATAACAAAGTGATTGAGTTACAGGAAAAGTATCCAGAATTAAAATTTGTTGGTATCAATATAAATATTGATGAAACCAAAAATTGGAAAAACGCTCTAAAACAATATAATTTTTCTTTTGAAAATGAATATCAATTTGCAAATCCAGAAGACGCGAAAGAAGCTATGGCACTTAACTCTATAAACAAAGTTATGGTTGTTGATAGTAAAGGAAAAATTGCAATTAGTAATGGTAATATGTTTAATATGAATTTTGAGGAACAGCTATTAGGTATAATTAATAAATAATGTATTTTACGTTATAGAAAAAGCCTCAATTTAATTGAGGCTTTTTTAATTTATTAAAGGTATTATTTTAATTTCCTTTTTTATAATCTTCTAAAAACTTGGCTAAACCTATATCTGTCAAAGGGTGTTTAAGTAAACCTTCAATAGCGCTTAAAGGTCCAGTCATCACATCAGAACCTAGTTTTGCACAATCAATAATATGCATAGTGTGTCTTACTGAAGCTGATAAAATTTGTGTTTCAAAACCATAATTATCATAAATATGACGAATCTCTGCAATAAGGTTCATGCCGTCTGTAGAAATATCATCCAGTCTTCCTAAAAAAGGCGATACATATGTTGCACCAGCTTTTGCCGCGAGCAATGCTTGTCCAGGTGAAAACACCAAAGTCACATTGGTTTTAATTCCTTTTTCAGAGAAATATTTACATGCTTTAACTCCATCTTTTATCATGGGTAGTTTAACAACAATCTGCTCGTGCAATTCTGCCAGAGCTTCTCCTTCTCTTATCATACCATCAAAATCTGTTGCAATAACTTCAGCACTCACATCTCCATCAACTATATTACAAATATCTACATAATGCTTCATAATATTATCATGTCCTGTAATGCCTTCCTTTGCCATTAGTGATGGATTTGTAGTAACACCATCAAGGACTCCTAAATCTTGGGCTTCCTTTATTTGTTGAAGATTTGCTGTATCGATAAAAAATTTCATTGTATGAATTGTATTAAAAAATTAAACTAGCTTTTAAGTTTGCGAATTTACAATATTAAGAAACTATACTATCCTATTTTACTCAAAAATAATTAACAAACTTTTAAAAAGATATGGATTAACGAATTCTTATTGTATATCCTTTTGTTGTAGTATAAGAACATAATGAGTCTTCATATTCTTCGGTATCATAATCATAATATAGTGGTGGATCTACACTTAAATAAATAGTGATATTGAAAACTCCCGATTGAGTTGGTATGCCTTCAAAATACACTCTTCTATAATCAAAAGAAGCTTCTATACCTTCTGGTAAATCACCATAAACTTCAAAATAGTAACCGTAGTCATCATCATTAGGCTCATTTTTTATTTCTGCATTTATAAAATCTGAATAATAGGCATTTACAAGACCTGTTTCTAAAACCTTATCTGGTAAAGGAAGTAAGCAATTGTAATTTGCTTCATAGCACAAAAATTATGAATTTAAAGCATCAATTAACATACCAAAATTTATAGTTTATAAAATTTTAATAGAAGTTTTTCAAAGATCTTATCTGGAAGAATTCTTTTCAATACAATTGAAAATTTTTGCATAAAACTTCCTACTTTATAATGTACTTTAGGTTTGCCTGATTGAATAATCTTATAAATAACATTTGCCATTAGTATTGGATCACTTCCACTATTTACATGCTCGTTCATTAAGTTTAAACTATTACCATAAGGTATTTTATAAGGAGAATTCTCCAAAACAGGTGCATGGTATCTTCCAGAAGCAATATTGGTAGAAAAATCGCCTGGTGCTACATTGGTCATAAAAATATTAAAGTCTTTTATCTCCATTCTAAAAGCTTCGGTTATCAACTCTAATGCACCTTTACTTGCACTATAAATTCCTCTATATGGTAAACCCATATAAGCAGCTATTGATGTAACATTAATAATAAGACCAGACCTCTGCTTTCTCATTTGCGGTAAAACAGATTTAATAACTTGAATTGCCCCAAAAAAATTAGTTTCGAAATTTCGTTTTATTTCAATTTCAGGAATCTCTTCAATTGGACCTGTAATTCCTTTACCTGCATTATTTATAAGAACATCCAGCCTGTTTTCTTTTTCTATAACTTTTTCAATACAAGATTTTATTGTATTACTTTCTGTAAGGTCTAAAGCCAAAATTGGAAAATTACTATTGGGGTAATTTTGTGGACTTCTACTTGTTCCATAAACAATGAATCCTTTTTCTAAAAGAAGTTCTCCAATAGACTTACCAATGCCAGATGAACCTCCTGTGATTAAAACAACTTGAGACATATTATTTACTGAAAATTATAAATTCAAAAATACAATAATAAAAGGAAAGAAATAGGCATAAAAAAAGGCAAGCTACCTACATCACACCGCTACGACCGCGTACCTTTGCTGCGTTCCCGCCCTGGAGGATTAAGCAGGAGCTGGTTGTGTAGGACTTGCCGAGTGCAAAGATACAACCTTTTAAAACTTTCGCAATGATTTTTTAAACTGAATTTTAATAAATAACTTGCTAAAAATTTTGAATAAAAAATGAAAATCTATAAGCTCCTCTTATTCTTGTTTTTAGGAATCATAATCTTTTCTTGCGG
>JARRKS010000409.1:0-4958 GCA_037387865.1 Flavobacteriaceae bacterium | reverse complement strand
GAAAATTCAGAGATTATTTATTACAAAAAAGCCCTCCCAAATAAGGAAAAGCTTCTTTCTAGTCTATTTCTAAACTACTTTGTCACATTTCTGTGACCAACACAACATTTTAATTGCGGTCTGGACGGGACTTGAAACCAAGACCTTTATTGCAAATACCAAACTTTAATCTTCCCAATAATCAACCTCAGCAAAGTTTGATAGGAGAGGAGTTCCAATTTCTTTAATACGCGAATGGTCTGGATGTACTTGATACTGGTCTAATGCTTCTTGAGAAGTAAATTGCATAACTATGACAATATCAAATTCACCTGAAGATTGAACCACCTCATGAACATTAAGACTTTTAAACCCATCAATCTTATCTGGAAGATTGTTGAACAAGATCAAGACTTCATTTTTTACTTTTTCGTCCGCATTGTCTGCCCATTTGATCATTATTACGTGTTGTAATATTTTATCATTAGTTTGCGAGTAGATGGTTCTACTCGCAAAAACTAACAATAGAATTATTATAGCATTTTTTAATTTCATAACTAAAGATACTTAATTTTATTCTCCTGCGAAAATATAACCACACCCATGTTCTTGTGCTCTGCCTAATGCCCAAACACCAGATGGAACTACTTGAATTCCTGGAAGCACACCAGACATAAAATCGTTGTAAACTTCGGTGGCGTCTAAAGACATGCCTTGAGCAATAAAGCCGCTATAAACATTTAATGCTAAATTACAAACACAAAACATAGCGCCACGTTCTTGTAGGCTTTTTATGCCTCCTGGTCCATTAATAGGATAATCTCCATCTTTAGGCTCATTATAGGGGTTTCTAATCGCAAAATCTTTAGTATAATCTTTAACATTGAAGAACTTTCCTAGATTATATTTTTTCCATAAACGATCTTCTAATGCTAATGCAATAGCTTTATGTCTTAAAACTGTTAAAGCTGTAATATCTTTATCAGCACTGCCTGTTTCATTATTGGTTAAATAAAATGCCCAATTCCATAAAACAGGTAGACCACCATGTGGTGTAGAACCATCATAGGCAATACGATGTGATCCTTTAATGTTTTTGAACCAGTCTTCGGCATCATTCATTGTTTTTGTAACTAGAGATGATGGCATTTTAGCAAATAATGGATTTGCTATAACAGAAATTGTACTTGCTGTTGCGCCTAGTGCCAAAGCTCCTAAAAAATGTCTTCTCGAATTTGAATTGTTTGTTTTCATAATTATTGTATTTATTGGTTATTGATTTATTTTTTACTGAAAGTGTATACCACATTCTTTGTGCTTTAATACTTTAGTCACATCGAAATAGGTTTCGTTTTTTGGTAAACCATATTTTTCTAAATAGTTGTCTAAATCTTGATCTGATGCCCAGTAGAATGGACTTACCTTTAATATTCCATCTTTGTTATAGCTTAAAATATCTAAAGTATTTCTGTGTTTGGTTTGTCCTGATCTTATATTAGTAAACCAAACTTCAGGTTGATGTTCTTTTAGCGCTCTTCTGAAAGGTTCCAATTTTAAAATGTCTTTGAATTTATCATATTCCGATCCTTCGTTTATAGATATTGATATTGAGTTTTAATTTGTGGATGAGGTTTTGGGCATGTGCATAAGTTTCTTGTGTATTGTATCCTGTGTCACACCAAACTACATCTATTTCCTGCTCTTTTTGAGTTATGGCATGAAGCAATACTGCGGAATGGCTACCAAAACTTGTAGTTATTATTTTTTTGTTTGATATCGTTAATGCCCAAGCTATAATGTCTTGAGGTGTTTTCTCTTTTAAAATCTTGTTCAGGTAGTGTAAATTTAATGCTATCATTTTTTTATTTCTTTAAATATTTATTTGCTAGTAATATTTATACACTTGTCATGCCACATAATTAAGTTACTGTAAAACAAATAGTTATCTTTTGTGTTAAATAGGAGTAATGTTCTAAATGTCGTAAAATAACGATATATCGTTAGCGATTTTTATGACATTTCGTGAGTTCTATTGTATGAATTTCAGTGGAATGTGAACATTTAAAAGGGCCATTTTGTTATTGTATTTATCAATATGAAATTCGACTTTCAGATCTATTGCTTTAGTAAGTTCAATGTCTTTTTCGAAAACAGCAAAATGATACGCATTAACTTTACCGGTTATAAACTTGTTATTCTGATTTAACTTGAAATTGCCAGTACTTAAATTATATTTTGTATTTAAGTATAGCATTTCATATAAACTTGAGGTTTGATTACATGACTTTTCATTAGCTAAATGAATGCTATTATTTTGTAAATATTTTTCTTGAGAAAAGCCTTGTACAGAAAATATAATTGTTATGAATATAATAAACCTTTTCATTTTAAACATTTAGTATATCTTCGTTTTCAATACCTGTATAAGAAGTATACTCAAGATATTTGTTATTAATATTATTTTGTAGTTTTTCTAATTCAATTTTTGACTTTCGAGAGTTTTTGGATGTTAGATTTTTAAACCGTTTTTGCATCTTTAAATATGCTTCAATCTTAATAGATGGAGCATTGTTATCCAATTGAAAAGGATTTAGTTTTCTTGGATCATTTCTATACAACAACCACTGGCCTGAATTTACCGCATCCATCATAGCTTTCGGCTTCTGTAAATGCTTTTAATGTTTGTTCTTGATCAGCACCAATAGCTACTGATGCCACATAAACATGCTCATAAGTCATAGCTATTTTACCGAGATCCTTTTTCTGCCTTTGTTTGCCTCCAAAGCTAAATTTTGCTTCAGAACCAAATGGAGTAGCCTTTGAAGTTTGCCCTCCTGTATTATCATAAACTTCATTATCCAATACCAAGATATTTACATTTTCACCTGAAGCGATAACATGATCTAGACCTCCAAATCCAATATCATAGGCCCAGCCATCGCCACCAACAATCCATACACTTTTTTTAACAAGACTATCTGCAATTTGTATTAATTGTTTGGCTTCAGAAGAGTCTATTGTTATTAATTGTTCTTTTAAAAAGTCAACTCTTTTTCGTTGTTCAACAATTTCTAATTCGGTTGTTTGTTTTGCATTGCAGATATCATAAACCAAATTGAAATCTAATTGAGGCAATAGTTTTTCCATTAATCGTTTAGCCTGTTGCGTTTTATTATCTATTGATAATCTAAACCCCAAACCAAATTCTGCGTTGTCTTCAAACAACGAGTTTGACCATGCAGGACCTCTACCATCTTTATCTTTTGCCCATGGTGTTGTAGGTAAAGCTCCACCAAAAATTGAACTTGAGCCTGTAGCATTTGCAACTAGAAGTCTATCTCCATAGAGTTGTGACAATAGTTTTAAATAAGGAGTTTCTCCACAACCTAAATCGCATGACGCATATTTAAATAAAGGCTCTTGAAGTTGTTGCTCACTTACTTTATTCATGTTTATTTTGGTTCTGTCAAATTCTGGGATGGTTTCAAAATAATCCCAATTTTCATTAGCTTCTTTTTCAACGGACTTTATATTAACCATAGTTAAAGCCTTCGCAGGGCAAGCGTCAATACAATTGTTGCAAGAACTACATTGCTCCGGGTTTATCTGAATAGTATAATTCATTAAATCAAAATCTTCTGTAGCCAAAATCTCAAATTTTTCAGGCATAGATTCAAATTAAGACACATCAACAACCGTAATTATCAAAGCACTATGTGTGCAAGCCATGCTACAAGCACCACATTGAGTACATAAATCTGCATCCCATTTTGGGATAAGGTCTATCTTATGTGGTTGGTTGAATTTAGATGTGTCGGTTGGAAATGTTCCATCAACAGGCAATTCACTAACAGCTATATTATTGCCTTGGTTAGTCAACAGTTTTCCTAGAAGCGTTTCTGCAAAATCCATATCCTTTTCCAGTGATTTTTTATGGGTTTGAGTTGAAGTATCAACTGGATGAATTAGTTTTTTTATTTTATTTAAAAATGGATAAATTTTATTGTATTTAAATGTTAAGAAACAAGCTTCTAAAGCAGTGATAGTATGTTTTTTTAATTGATAACTTGATTTTAATTGGTCAAGGTTTACAATGTAAATCGCAACATTTTTTTGAATAACTTTTTCTTGTATTTCTGCTGAAAGCGATTGCCAAAATGCGGAGGGAGAAAGTGAAGAATTAACCAAAATAATTCCATTTGGTTTGATGTTGTTTATAAGGTTGTCATTTTGAGTGAATATTGTAATGTCACTCTGTAAACGATTGCACATATTTATTTTTTGTATTACCAATTAATTTTGGTAAACCGTTTTTGTCTGATTTTGATTGATAAAATATTGCTTGATAAGTTTCAGTGTCTAATTCGTCATTCTTGTTGTAAGACAAGCTTAAGTTGGTCACATTGTCATAGATACCTATAGTGAAATTGTTTTTTGGTTTAGGGTCTTGTAAATTTTTGAAAATAGCCTTAACCATTGCAGGTGTAAATTCTTTGGAAGATAAGCCATATCTACCACCAACAATTCTAGGTAGCGTTTTGATTTCTTTATTCTGAAATGCTTCGGAAAGTGATTGTACTACATCTAAATACAATGGTTCGCCAGAGGCTCCAGGTTCTTTGGTGCGATCTAAAACTGCAATTGATTTTAAAGTTGTAGGTAATGCCTTTAAAAAATGTTTTATACTGAAAGGTCTGAACAAACGCACTTTAACCAAACCAACTTTTTTTCCTTTTATAACGAGGTGCTTAATGGTTTCTTCTGTGGTTTCTGTTGAAGATGCCATTGAAATTATAAGATGTTCAGCTTCTGGATGTCCAACATAATCAAAGAGTTTATATGGTCTTCCGGTTAGTTTATAAAACTCATCCATAGTATTTTGAACAATATCAGGACAGGCATTGTAAAATGAATTAATTGCTTCTCGACTTTGAAAAAACACATCCGATGTTTGTGCTGTTCCTCTAATAACAGGATTG
>JARRKS010000408.1:0-3225 GCA_037387865.1 Flavobacteriaceae bacterium | reverse complement strand
CTATGCAGGTGCTTATCTGGCGGAGCAAGAGTTTATTAATGACGGGCAAATAGACTGGAACCGTATTTTTGATGCAAACTTAACCAATAACATAAATGGCGACTATGCTGCTTATGCACTTTACGAAGATAGAAACGATGATTCTCAATTTACCATAAATTCAATTTTAAGTACAGAGTTAAGCGATAATATTTTGTTCAATGCATCTCTAAATTACAGAAAATTAGAATCAGAAAATTTTGGAGAAATTTTGGATTTATTCGGAAGCACAACAGGATATTTGAATGTAGATTCGTTTGATAATTTCCAATACGATTATAGAAACCCTGATCAAGTTTTAACTAAAGGCGATAAATATAGATATAACTATAACTTATATGCAGATATTTTTTCCGGTTATGCACAAGCACAGTTCAAATACAATCTTGTCGACTTTTATGTAGCTGGAAATGTAACTAGTACAAAATATCAGAGAGAAGGACTATTTCAGAATGAAGCAAATCTTGAATTTGATGATTCAGGAAATATAGATAAAGACAATTCTTATGGAAAAGGAAAAGAATTATCGTTTAGTGGTTTGGGAGTAAAAGCTGGGGCTACATTTAAAATTACAGGTAAGCATTTAGTAGATGTCAACGCAGGGTATTTAAGTAAAGCGCCGTCCTTAAGAAATACATATACAAATTCAAGGTCCAATCACGATTACGTAGGTGTAAGTAATGGAGAGAATATTTCGGAGGTTGGTGACATAACAGAAGAGAAGATTACTTCGGCAGATATAAGTTATATTTTTAGGTCTCCAATTGTAAAGGCTAAATTAACAGGTTATTACACTAAAATTGAAGATGCCAATGAAATCTCATTTTATTATGCTGATGGCGTAACTGGTTTTGAAAATGAAGGCGTTCAAGTAACAAACGAATTTATTTCTGAAGTTTTACAAGGTATCGACAAAAGACATATAGGAGTTGAATTAGGAATTGAAGCTCAAGTGACACCTACTATAAAACTAAAAGGAGTAGCATCAGTTGGTCAATACACTTACGACAATAATCCTAATTTATACCTTTCTGCAGATAGGCAAACCGTATCTTTTGGCACAGCTAATTTGAAAGATTATAAAATTGCTGGTGGACCACAAAGAGCTTATTCTGCTGGATTTGAATATCGCGATCCAGATTATTGGTGGTTTGGCGCAACAGTAAACTATTTTTCAAATACATATGTAGATATTAGTCCGTTGACTAGAACACGTAATTTTTATCTAGATGCAGATGGCTTACCATTTAACGATTATGACCCTGAATTGGTCTGTTTGCGAGTGTCAACAATTTGTTGGATGAAGTATACAAAACTGGTGGATTTGAACAAGGTAGAAATGCAAATTATAGAGAGTTAAGAGATGACGTAAACAATCCAAAACGTGTTTTTGGGCCAAAATATTGGTACGCTAGAGGAGCAACATATTTCCTTAACCTCAACTTTAGATTTTAAAAGAAAAAGAAAAATTAATTAAAATATTATTTTACAGATTATGAGAGCAAATAAATTTTTAACGTTAATACTTACTATAGCAACTAGCTTTGCTATAGTATCTTGTGTGCAAGATGATGATTATACAGTTCCAAACAGTTTAGGAAATGAAGAGAATACTAAATTAGATGATCTATTAACAACGGCTACAGAAGTTGATATAGCATATGTAAAAGCATTATATAACTCTGACCCTAATGGTGATGGAGATAATGATGACGCAATTCCATATGAAGTAGAGAATGATATATATGTAAAAGGTTATGTGTCTTCAAGTGATCATACAGGAAATTTCTTTAAAGAATTTTTTATTCAAGATAGTCCGAGTAATCCAACAGGAGCTTTAAAGGTCATACTTGAGCAGGTAGACTCTTACAATCAATTTAATATTGGAAGAGAAGTTTACATAAACCTAAAGGGATTATTCATTGGTGAAGAGCGCACAGGAAATGGAATATTCACAATTGGCGGTGGAACAGAATTTGACCAGTATGGAGGTACGGTAACAAGAGTAAACCAGAATCAAATTATTTTAAATTTGTTACGCTCTCAAGTTACAGAAGAAATCGTTCCTTTAAATGTCACTTTTTCTGAAATTGGAGACGAACACGTAGGGCTTTTTGTTCAAGTAGATGGTGTAGAGTTTGCTGATGATTTGAATGGAGAGCGTTATTTTGATCCAATAGAAGTTTTTGACACCCAAAGGACAATGCAAGTATGTAATGGGTTTAATTATTTAGAATTGCCTTTAGAAACAAGTTCATTTGCCAACTTCAAAGAGCAATTGTTGCCAACAGGCAACGGTTCAATTAAAGCTGTTGTAAATAAAACTTTTGATGGAAGTACACACATACTGGCATTAAACGATGTTTCAGATGTTAATATGGAATCTGAAAGATGTAGTTTAGCTACAACTATTTTCGAAGAAAGATTTGACGATGTTACAGACAATACTGACTTGGATTTACCAGGGTGGTTAAATATAGCTGAAGCAGGAGGGGAATTGTGGACAGAACAAATATTTAGCAGTAATGGTTATGCTGAACTGAATCCGTATAATTCTGGAGATTCATCCAATATAGCTTGGTTAATTACACCTGGAATTGATATGGATGAGTACGAAGGAGAATTATTAATCTTCCAAACAGAACACGCATATCCAGATTCTGGTCACGACCCTTTGAGTGTATTGATTTCTACCGATTTTGATGGTACCGAAGGAGGGGTAGCTTCTGCTACTTGGACATCATTAGACTTTACAGCAAGTTATGAAGCAGATTATGGTAACTGGTATAATTTTACAGATTCTGGATTGATTGATATATCATCTTACACAGGTACTGCATATATTGCCTTTGTTTATACTGGAAGTGATACAAGTAATCAAAATATGACATTACATGTGGACAATGTTGCAATTTTTGGAGAATAAACAACTAAAAAATTTTTTTACATTAAAACCTGCTAATTTTTAGCAGGTTTTTTTATGGTCATAAATACTGGGAAATGGTCACTATAACCACCTTTATATTTTTTGCCCACATACGTTCTGAAGGGCTGTCCTTTATACTTACCATGAAATTGCTTTAAAAATTCTGCATCAAAAATGTTTGCATTATTATATGTTATTTCATTTGAGTTTTTTTCAAAAAGATTGGTCGAAAAAAGTATTTGGTCAAATAAGTCCCAAGC
>JARRKS010000407.1:0-2967 GCA_037387865.1 Flavobacteriaceae bacterium | reverse complement strand
GCGGGATAATCCTCAGTTGGCAGTCGCAGTTAGCAGTATTTTGGCAGCTTTAAGAGAAGATGTTGTAGCCCTAGCCATGCAGGGTTTGGTATTTCCTGCGAGGGCTGAAATGAGGATCAGGCCCCGAAATCTATCGGGTGTGTAATCCTCCGATTTCCAAGTGCCAAATTCCAAACTCCCATACCAGAGTAAGAGAATAAACGATTTGCTATCTTAGGCCTATACGTGATATATAGTGCATTATGAACTATACACATACGTTAGCTGCAAGCAAAAAATAAGAAACATGAGTAAAAAGAAACCAACGACAGTCGAAGAATATATTGAACAACTACCTGAAATTGCACAAGCAAAAATTAACGAATTACGTTCAATTTTAAAAAGTATTGCACCAGAAGCAAAAGAAGGATTGAAATGGGGAAAACCAGTATTTGAGTCAGTAACAATTCTTTTTGCCTATTCAGCTCATAAAGCCCATTTGAGTTTTATTCCAACTGGCCCTTCATTGAAGCCATTTGAAAATGAACTATCTGAATATAATACAAGACAAGATTCAGTTCAATTTTCATATGACAAACCTTTACCTGACCAACTTATTCGGCGAATTGCTGAGTATAGAAAAGAAGACGCAGAACAAAGAGGGGCTAAATGGAAATACTGATAAAAAGAAGGATATTAAATTGGGTTTTATTGAAGAATAAAAGTTGATAAAAAAGGAAGCCAGCAGCTAACAAAGTGTATGTGTTCATGTCGGGCAAAAGCCCGCCACGCCACATACACCTACCGTTGTACTTCATTATGACTAACTATTAACCAATGATAAAATTCTTTAGAAACATTCGTAAAAATCTACTTTCAGAAGGAAAAACTGGAAAGTATTTAAAGTATGCAATTGGAGAAATTATGCTCGTGGTTCTTGGAATATTAATTGCGTTACAAGTGAATAACTGGAATCAGGATCGTATTGCAAGAAGAGAAGCCGACATATTTTTAGATCGGCTAAAGCAAGACCTTTTAAATGAAAAAACAGTCCTAAGTGAGACCTAAGTGAGAGAATTAAATACTATGAGAAAGTCCATCAACATGCAAAAAATGTAGTAAACACTTTATCATATCAATCGGATTCCCTAGATTCTAAATTTTTAATTGATGTTTATCAAGCCTCACAAATATGGATGTATCGTAATGTGCGCGATACTTATGACGAACTAATTTCAACTGGTAATATAAATTTAATCTCCGATAAGAACCTTCGTAAGAGAATTGGACTTTATTATGATGAGACTGATGTATATATGAGAATTTGGTATAAAGAAACCAACTATCGAGAATTGGTAAGAAGTTATATCGCTATGGATGTTCAAGAAAAAATCCGAGAAGCATGTGAAATCTGGACAGACATTGACCAAGAATTAGGTGGAAATGAAATTATAGATGAATGTGACCCAAATCTTACAGTATTGGAGACTTTAAGATGTATTGCATTTTTAAATAAAAATAATCTAATCCAAAATAATACCTTATTGGTAGCTGCCAATCGACAAGAGTCAGACCTGTATCAAAAAATTGGGCTTTATAAACGAAAGCTTAATGGAAATGAGGAATTGTTAAACCTTTTAGATGAACAAAACCAGTAATTTTTTCAATGAAATTCAATAAGAAATTAGAATTGATTCAAAAATAACGAAAGCACAACAACGTGTATAAAACATAGCTGATAAGTGCTAAATCGAAAGGTTTGTATTTATTTGCAAAGACCGTCAAATTTTTAAATTTGGCTTTTAGAATAGAAAAAATAAAAACAATACATTAAAATTCGGCTCAGTGTTAATCCGAAAAGTTAGCGTCTTTTTACACGATAAGTTTCATACACAAGACCGTTAGCACCAATACTAACTTAAATTCCAAAAAAATGAAAAAAATTACACTTACAACTTTAGTTTTTATCTTCTGCTTTACAGCTTATGGACAGGTAAAAGTTAATCCTAATGGAAAGTTTTTCGATTATAACGGAACAAAAATTTATTATGAAGATACTGGTAGCGGAGAACCTCTTCTATTACTGCATAACTTTTTTAAAACTGCGGATTCATGGAAACCTTTTGTGGAAGCCTATTCAAAACAATTTAGGACAATTGCCCTTGACATGGTGGGGCATGGGCGTTCGGACATTTATAATAAGAACGATCCCGATTTTAGGCATAGCGAATATGCAAAGATAATTCTTGCTTTACTGGACTCCTTGAAACTGAATGAAGTCAATGTAATTGGTGCTAGTGGTGGTGGGACAACTGCTCTTTATCTCAATACAATGCAACCAGATAGGTTTAAATCAGTTATTACTATAGGAGCACATATTTACTATAGTAAGCCAGCCAGAGAGTGGCTAGCGAATGCAGAACTGTCTCAAATTATGGAATTAGCTAAAGACCATGAACCAGAAAAACAAAAGTATTTGGCAAAGGTGTTCAAGCAAAATGGAATCCTATCTGATGGAGATCCTTCCTTTACGCCTGACAAATTGGATACCATTAAGGCCAAATGGTTAGTTGTATTAGGTGACAATGACTATTTCGTCCCTGTTCAAATTGGCATGGAATTGTATCAAAATGTACCCTACAGCCGACTTTGGATTGTTCCCAATGGCGGACATTTACCGCACTTGAATACCGATTTTCAGCCAGAGTTTATAAGAGTATCACTTGATTTTCTAAATGGAAAATGGGAAAGAAAAAATTAATGCACAGGTGCTAACAACGGCTATAATTCAGCGTGGTGTTAGTGCAAAAACGAAAAGTAAAACATATATTTAAACTGATTTCTTTGCGGAATAGTCCTGCGGACGATTCCACGCCGAAATCATAGCCAAACCGTTAGCACCAATACTAACTTAAATTCCAAAAAAATGAAAAAAATTACACTTACAACTTTAGTTTTTATCTTCTGCTTTACAGCTTATGGACAGGT
>JARRKS010000406.1:1941-3788 GCA_037387865.1 Flavobacteriaceae bacterium | reverse complement strand
TTAGCCAAGGTTGATGAAAAACTCAATATGAATTATCATTGGGCTTGGTATCATGTTATGGAACACCAATCAAGTCATTTAGGGCAAATACTTTTGATACAAAAAAGAATACCAAAATTATAGAATTGTTATGAATAAATTAAAAGGTAAAGTAGCATTAATCACAGGAGGAACGAAAGGAATAGGGTTTGGAATTGCCCAAACCTTGTTAAACGAAGAAATAAACGTAGCTATAACCGGTAGAAGTGAATCTTCTACAAATAAGGCTGCGAAAAAACTGAACGAAGTAACAAATTCGGTCGGGAAGGCTTTAGGAATTGTAGCAGATGTTCGCGACTACAATAGTCAGGTAGACGCAGTAAATAGTGTTATTGATACATTTGGGAAATTAGATATTGTAATAGCCAATGCTGGACTTGGTCATTTTAATTCGGTTGAAGAGATAACTAATCAACAATGGCAGGAAACCATAGACACAAATCTTACGGGGGCATTTTACACATTAAAGGCGTGTTGCACTGCATTAAAAAACACTAAAGGATATTATATTACTATTTCGAGCTTGGCCGGAACAAATTTTTTTGCAGGAGGTTCAGCTTATAACGCAAGCAAATTTGGACTTACAGGTTTTACACAAGCAGCAATGTTAGATTTGCGTAAATACGATATTAAGGTAAGCACCATAATGCCAGGATCAGTTTCCACTCATTTCAACAACAACGAACCAAGTAACAAAGATTCTTGGAAAATTCAAATAGAGGATATTGGCGAATTGGTAGTTGATTTACTAAAAATAAATCCACGGACCTTGCCAAGTAAGATTGAAGTACGACCAACCCGACCTCCAAGTACTAGATAGATAAAAATGAGATTTTTAATTTTTCTTTTATTTTTTCCAATTGTGATGATGAGTCAATCATTAACTATGGAAATACAACAGTATTTTGATTTAAAAGATTTTATAAAAGCAGAAATCAGGCTTACAGATCATTTGAAAGAAAAACCTAATGACATCAAGGCCATCGAATTATTAGGAGATTCTTACGGTCACCAAAAAAAGTGGGATGATGCTATAAAATCTTATGAAGAACTTGTGGATTCTCTTCCCAATAATGCAAATTATCATTATAAATATGGTGGTGCACTTGGTATGAAAGCACTTTCTATAAGTAAATTTGAAGCAGTATCTATTATTGGAGATGTTAAAGAAGCTTTCCTTAAAGCAGCCGAATTAGATTCAAATCATATAGATGTAAGATGGGCTTTGGTGGAATTGTATATGCAAATTCCGGGAATATTGGGAGGCAGTAAAAAGAAATCACTGAAGTATGCCAATGAGCTTGAAACCTTATCTAAAGTAGATGGATATTTAGCCAAAGGTTATATTTATGAATATGATGATGAACATGAATTGGCCGAACGCTATTACAAAATGGCAATTACAGAAGGAGGCTCACTGACCTGTTATAATAAACTTACAGCATTTTATGAACATCAAAATAAACCAAATGAGGCAATAAAAAATATTGAAGCATCTCAAAAGGAACACCATAGAAATGCTTTTCACTATCAAATAGGGAAAATAGCAGCAGAATATAATTTAGAATTAGAAAAAGGTGAGCAATGTTTGAAAATATACATTGAAAATCATTCTGTAAAAGATGGTGTGCCAATAGAATGGGCATATTACAGATTGGCACAAATACAGAAACATAAAGAAAACAAAGTAGAAGCCTTAAGATGGATTGATAAGGCACTTGATATTCGTTCAGACTTTAAGCAAGCTAAAGTAGAAAGACAAAAAATACTGTCTCTTTAATATTATTTCCTAGTAATTTATTGTTAAA
>JARRKS010000406.1:0-1933 GCA_037387865.1 Flavobacteriaceae bacterium | reverse complement strand
ATAAAATTGATATATTCATTTTGAAAATGATAGTAATACTATTAT
The DNA here is from genome assembly GCA_037387865.1 of Flavobacteriaceae bacterium. GTDB lineage: Bacteria > Bacteroidota > Bacteroidia > Flavobacteriales > Flavobacteriaceae > Gilvirhabdus. The sequence goes on along the minus strand of JARRKS010000406.1, from coordinate 1,888 downwards.
ATTTGCAAACAAAATAATTATAATATGATAGAATTACTTTCAAATTTAAAAATTTCTGTCCCTGATAAAATCTTTATTAAGGATCCAGAATCATCAAAATTAGGAAAACGAATTATAGAGTATAGTATTTTGCTTATCGACGAAATAGGTTTTGATAGTTTTACATTTAAAAAGCTTGGACAAAAAATCGGTTCTAACGAAAGTTCTATTTATCGTTATTTTGAGAGTAAACATAAATTACTTCTTTATTTGTCTTCTTGGTATTGGGCTTGGCTTGAGTATCAATTGGTATTTGCTACACATAATGTTTCTGATGCCAATGAAAAGTTAGATAAAGCTATTGAAATAGTAACAAGGACTATAGAGAAAGATAGTAATTTCTCTCATATTGATGAAGTTGTTTTGAATAGAATTATCATTAACGAAAACTCTAAATCCTACCTAACAAAGGAAGTAGATCTTGAAAACAAAGAAGGGTATTTTGTAATATATAAAAGACTCATTAACAGAATGAAGGATATGATTTTACAGATAAACCCAAAATATTCTTATGCTTTGAGTTTGGCAAGTACCATTGTTGAAAGTGCTTTGCACCAGCATTTTTTGAAAGAACACTTTCAATCAATTACTAATTGCAATGATGAGATCACTCCTTACAATTTTTTAAGCCACCTTACTTTAAACACGCTAAGATAATATAATGAAACATCAAGAAATTTTAACGCCTTGGCAGCGTCTTTTTGGCCTGCTCAAATTAGAAAAACGAGCAGTAATGCAGGTAATTTATTATGCAATTTTTGCTGGATTGGTGTCATTGTCTTTGCCATTGGGAATACAGGCTATTATCAATCTGATTCAAGGAGCACAAATTACTACTTCATGGATTGTATTGGTGATATTGGTTACTCTAGGAGTTGGTTTTGTAGGTGTTTTGCAATTAATGCAAATGCGAATAATAGAAACAATTCAACAACGTATTTTTACAAGAGCATCATTCGAGTTTACTTTTCGTTTTCCCAAAATTCAAATGAATGAATTACGTGATAATTATCCTCCAGAATTGGCAAACCGTTTTTTTGATACCATAAACGTTCAAAAAGAATTAGCCAAATTATTAGTTGATGTTCCTGCGGCCGTGCTTCAAATAGTATTTGCATTAATACTATTATCATTTTATCATCCATTTTTTATAGTTTTTGGAGTGTTACTGCTTTTATTGGTTTATGTGGTGTTTAAGTTTACTGCAAAAACAGGTATGCAAACAAGCCTTGAAGAATCGAAGAACAAATATAAAGTAGCACATTGGATTCAAGAAGTCGCACGAACAGTGGTGAGTTTTAAGCTTTCAGGAAAAACAAGTTTAGCTTTAGATAAAAATGATGAATTGGTTACAGAATATTTGAACGCAAGAGAAAGTCACTTTAGGATATTAGTTGTTCAATTTATTCAAATGATTGGATTTAAAGTTATTGTTACAGCAGGATTATTAATTATTGGTGGTATTTTAGTACTTAATCAGGAAATGAATATTGGACAGTTTGTCGCAGCCGAAATTATCATATTATTGGTTATAAGTTCTGTTGAAAAACTCATACTTGGTTTAGAATCCTTCTATGACATCTTAACGTCTCTTGAAAAAATAGGTCAAGTAGTTGATAAAGACCTAGAGGCTCAAACTGGAGATGAACCAATTTTTAAGGAAAATTTCTTAATCGAATTAAAAGACTTGACTTATGGTGTGTCTGATAGAGATAATAATATTTTAGAAAATATAAATATAAGAATCCCTTCTAATACAAGTTTATGGATAAGAGGAGAAAGTGGTTCAGGGAAATCTAGTTTATTGCGTCTCATTGCTGGATTATTAAAACCTACAAAAGGAAATGTT
>JARRKS010000405.1:548-2521 GCA_037387865.1 Flavobacteriaceae bacterium | reverse complement strand
TGATATAGAGTTGGCTCACCCCCAGTTATTACAACGGCATTTACGTATTTTTTTCGGTTTTCAAGAATCTGTATAGCATCTTGATCTTGAAGAAAAGGAGGTTGTGGATTAAGAACAATTCGCCAATTATGGCAGAACGGACATCGTAAGTTGCAACCAGGAACATAAAGAACAGAAGCTATTTTATTTGGATAATCAATTAGGCTAGTTTTTTGCAGTCCACTGAATTTCACTCATTTTTCCTCTAATAAGATTAAGATGCTGGTATAGAGGGAGTTTTAAATGTTTTTCGAATTGAAAACTCTGCTTGTTTTCCATCATTCCATTGATCTACAGGACGCAAGTAACCAACAACACGGGAGTAAATTTCGCATGGTGAACCACAAACCGGACATAGTTTATGTTCTCCGTTTCTATAACCATGACTGTTGCAAATGCTAAAGGTTGGTGTAATAGTAAAGTAAGGTAGTCTTGAAGTTGCAGATATTTTTTTAATAAGTTGAGCCGCTGACTTCCATGAATTAATTCTTTCACCCATGAAAATATGAAATACTGTACCACCAGTATAGAGAGTTTGTAGACTCTCTTGATGCTCCAATGCTTCGAACAGATCACCTTTATAATCAACAGGCAATTGAGAAGAATTGGTATAGAAAGGTTCTGCGTTATTTTGGATAATTTGTTTTTGATTAGCCATGATAATATCTGGATATTTACTTTTATCGATTCTAGCAAGTCTATAGGATGTTCCTTCTGCTGGTGTTGCCTCTAAATTATAGATATTGCCTGTTTCTTCTTGGAATTTCATTAATCTATTGCGCATAAATTTCAACAACTTTATCGCAAAAGTCTTTCCTTCTGAATCTACTATATTAACGCCTAAAAGATTTATGAGAGTCTCATTAATTCCTATTAGACCTATGGTTGAGAAATGGTTTCTCCAAAAGTTTCCACAATTCTCTTTAATCTTTCTGAGATATCTTCTAGAATATGGATATAATCCTGTTTCAGTAAAAACTTCAAGGTTTTTTCGCTTAATCTCTAGACTTGTTTTTGCAACATCCATAATATCCACAAGACGTTCAAAGAAGTCATCTTCGTTTTTTGATAAATAACCGATTCTTGGCATATTTAATGTCACAACTCCTATTGAACCAGTTAATGGGTTTGCCCCAAAGAAGCTTCCTCCGCGCATCCTCAATTTTCTGTTGTCAATTCGCAATCTACAACACATACTTCTAACGTCTTCAGGATTCAAGTCGCTATTTACGAAGTTTGAAAAGTAGGGAACTCCATATTTCGCTGTTACCTCAAAGATAGCCTCTGAAACGGCAGATTCCCATTCAAAATTCTCGGTTATATTATATGTTGGTATCGGAAAAGTAAAGACACGCCCTTTGGAATCTCCTTGTCGCATTATTTCAGCAAAAGCTAAATTGAACATTTCCATTTCTTTGGACATATCACCATAAGCATCGTTAGTAACTTTTCCATTATAAATTACGGATTCATCTTTCATAAATTCAGGTATAGTTAGATCTAGTGTTAAGTTAGTAAATGGTGTTTGGAATCCTACTCGTGTTGGAACATTCATATTAAAAAAGAATTCTTGTAGAGCTTGTTCTACTTCTTTTTGATTTAGGTTGTCGTAACGAATAAATGGAGCTAAGTAAGTGTCAAAATTACTAAAAGCTTGTGCTCCTGCGGCTTCGCCTTGAAGGGTGTAGAAGAAGTTAACAATTTGGCCTAAGGCGGTTCTAAAATGTTTTGCGGGTCTGCTTTCTATCTTTCCTGGTACGCCGCCAAATCCAGAAGACAGCAAATCACGTAAATCCCATCCAACACAGTATGGTCCTAAAACACCCAAATCGTGAATATGTAGATCACCTGAAAAGTGTTTTTTAGCAATACTATCAGGATAGATGCGAGTTATCCAATATTTTGCTATAACAGTTGAAGAAAGATAATTATTT
>JARRKS010000405.1:0-513 GCA_037387865.1 Flavobacteriaceae bacterium | reverse complement strand
CTAAGAAGGGCAGCTAATTCCCTCATATCTTGATGTTGTTTTCTGTAAATAATGTAGGCTTTAGCTGTCTGAGCTTTACCATTTTCTATAAGACGTTTTTCAACGATATCTTGAATTTCTTCAACAGTTGGTACACCGTCTTCACCAAAACGATTTTTCAATACTGCTATTACTTCATCACTAATTCGTTTTGCTAATTTTCGGTTTTTTCCTCCTACTGCTTTCGCAGCATTCCAAATAGCTTTGGTTATGCGTTCTTGATCAAAGGATTCTAATTTTCCATCACGTTTTCTTACAAATTTCATGTTTTTACCTCAAGAAGTAAACGCCTGAAATCATCAGGCTCCTCAAATTGTTTGTATACTGATGCAAAGCGTATGTAGGCTATGCGATCAAGTTTTTTCAAATATTTCATCACTAAATCACCTATCTCTTGCGATGAGATTTCTTCGGGACCTCTTAACATTAATTCCTGTCTCACAAGGCTAGCTGATTCATTTATTTTTTCTAAAG
>JARRKS010000404.1:0-3014 GCA_037387865.1 Flavobacteriaceae bacterium | reverse complement strand
CATTAAAGATATAGGCCTGATACCCTAATGAAATATCATTAAATCTTCCCGTAACACCAATACCAATCTCTCTCCAAGTGGTTGGGATAATATCATTATCTACTGCTGGTCGTTCTACTCCATTAAAGGTTGTTGGTTCATGAAACTCGTTAATAATTCCCATTGGCACTAACATTAAACCTCCTCTTAAACTAAAATTAGATGCAACCGCATAATTTACAAAAGCTTGTTCGACAAAAATCTCTTCAACGTGCTCTAATTCTACTTCTGTTACAAATTGAGCCTTATCGCTAAACTTATAACCAAATAATAATACCAATCGTTGTACATCAAGCTCACCATTAGAACTTTCAGGTTGATTGTAAGTAATTTCTCCGTAAGCTCCAACAGTTACTGCCTGACCATAATTACCAGATAAGAGACGTTGTGCAGCATTCAACTGTTGTTGAGGATTGAAAGTAATTGAATCTTGAACTGTTTGTGCTAATAACATTGTTGTCATTAAAAATGTAATTATATACAGTAATTTTCTCATTATTATTATTTAGACTTATTATAAACAAACTATTAATACATAGGCAAAAATAAAAACGAAAATGAAAAGAACAAGGCTTATTTAGAATTATTTTAAATTAATTTTAAGAATCAGTTTTAAGTCTTTGTTTCTGAAATAGTTAATTAATGATATTTTGAAAAAATATGAGTGGCTTCATTAAAAGCACTCTCAAAACTTAAGGCATTGAGATTGTTTGCCTTTTTCGAAGTAAAATAAGATAAGAGTTTTTCTGTAGGCATATTACCTGTAAGTTCATCTTTAGCCATCGGACAGCCACCAAAACCTTGAATAGCACCATCAAATCTGAAACATCCAGCTTTATAGGCGGCATCAACTTTTTCAAACCAGGTAGATAATGTTGTATGCAGATGTGCACCAAATTCTATACTTGGATATTGAGGAATTAAATTAGAAAATAAATAATGAATACTTTCTGGGTCAGAACTTCCAATGGTGTCGCTTAATGATAAAGTCTTTACACCCATATTTGAGAGTCGTTCAGTCCATTCTCCTACAATATCAACATTCCAAGGGTCTCCATAAGGATTTCCAAAACCCATAGAAATATAAACCACAACTTCTTTATTGGTTTTGTTTGCTATCTCTAAAATTTCATTAAGCGTAACTATAGATTGCGCAATTGTTTTATGTGTATTACGCATTTGAAAGTTTTCTGAAATTGAAAACGGATAGCCTAAATAGTCTATTTTCTTATGTTGAGAGGCATCATTAGCACCACGAGTATTGGCTACAATAGCAAGCAACTTGCTTCTCGTAGAACTCAAATCTAATTGTGCCAAAACTTCTGCAGTATCCGCCATTTGCGGAATAGCTTTTGGTGATACAAAACTTCCAAAATCAATAGTATCAAACCCAACTCGAAGCAGAGATTGAATGTATTTTACCTTACTCTTTGTTGGAATAAAATTTTTAATGCCTTGCATGGCATCTCTTGGGCATTCAATGATTTTTATTTCAGAAGACATTTAAAAAATATGATATTCAAAATTACCATTATTTTTCTGAAAGTAATATTAGTTTATATCGACATAATTTTATATCAAACCATTTGCTATGAAAAAATATGTCCTATTATTTACTTTACTGATTACCTTTTTAAATTTTCGATTCTCAAATGGTCAAAGTATTGCAACATACGATATTACTTTTACAAGTGTTTGGAATTCTGGTGATCATGGTACTTTGCCAAGTAGTCTCAGTTTATGATTGAAGTAACTAATGCAATAACAAATACTAATGCAGACCAATGGTTGCAACAAAGCTTCTCAAATGGTGCTTTGGATTCTGCAACATTGTCAGGAATTGAAGTTAGTGAAGATTTTCCTTTGTTGAGTTTAGTATCAATGATAGCTCCAAGTCCAGATTGGTTTATTGGATTGAATAGTTTCTCATTACTTGATGGTAGCAATAACTGGAAAACATCTATATCTATAGATATGTTCCCAACCGATGCTGGTACTGATAGCGGAACTAATTATGAATCACCCAATAACGTTACAACACCTCAAGAAAATATATCCAATCTTCAAGGTATTAATCCTTTTAACAGTAATAAAATTGGCATAATAACTATTACTTTAGTTTCAGTTTTAAATACAGAAACTGTTGATAATTTTAGCGATTTAATTATTTCACCTAATCCGAGTTATGGAAATATTATGATTGATAATATTCATAAAATAGATTTACAAACTATTGAAGTATATAATATTCTTGGAAAAATGGTAAGCAAGAATGTTGTTGATACAAGCTTAAATTCAATTCAACTAAATTTAGAATCTCAAAATTCAGGATTGTATCTTTTAAAATTTACTACAGTTTCAGGAGAAAGTACAACTAAAAAATTAGTGATTAAGTAAGGCTTTGTTTATTTTCTTTACTAATGAAGGCCCTTCATAAATAAACCCTGTATAAAGCTGAACCAAATCTGCACCAGCATTTAATTTTTCCATGGCATCTGATGCAGAATGAATACCTCCTACTCCAATTATTGGAAATGCTTTATTACTCTTTTCAGCAAGGAACTTAATAACTTCTGTTGAACGATTGGCTAATGGTTTTCCACTTAAGCCGCCAATTTCCTTTTTATTTTCAGAGTTTAGTCCTTCACGAGAAATAGTTGTATTTGTTGCAATTACACCATCTATTTTCGTATTGTTAACTATATCAATAATATCCAGTAATTGTTCGTTAGTCAAGTCTGGAGCAATTTTTAGGAGTATAGGTTTAGGCTTTGCTTTTTTAGCATTTTCATTTTTTAAAATAGTTAATAGCTTTGTTAATGGTTCTTTATCTTGTAATTCACGAAGATTGGGTGTGTTTGGCGAACTTACATTAACAACAAAATAATCTACATAATCAAATAAAGCGTTAAAGCAAATTAAGTAATCATCAACGGCATTTTCGTTTGGTGTTGTTTTATTTTTGCCAATATTAC
>JARRKS010000403.1:0-3033 GCA_037387865.1 Flavobacteriaceae bacterium | reverse complement strand
CAGTAATAAAAAGCAAAGTATAAATTACTTGAACCAATTTAACATTTAAAAGTTCTAACCATGCTACTGTTTGCTTTGGTAAAATAAAAAGTGCCAAGCCAATAAAAAGTGAAATCCAACCTATCAACGTAATAATCAGCTTCCAATTAGATTCCCAAATATTGTGAAATAATATATTAAGTAAACCAACAATAATAGCGATAAAAGACGAAACAATCAGAAACTTTTCGTCTCTTAAATCATCAAATATTTGCCTGATCCTTTTTGGATTAAAACTTAAAATCAAAAAGAAAATCATTAAATACCAGCCCCAAAACTTGGCTAAAAAAAGTGAATTATCCATAATATTAAATTTTATTCATGTAAGACTAAAAAAGGAATATCTGTATGATAACTTATTTCTTTTACTTTTGGAAGAAATAATAATCTTTGAAAATAGTTTAAGTTTTTTGCCACCATGGTAATTAAATCAACTCCTCTGCTTTCAACAAAACACTGTATAGCATTTTCGATTTTTTTATTTGTTAAAAAATAAAACCCGTGTTTTCTATTATTAAAATAATCATCCAATAATTCTTTATTTTTTTGTTGATCTGTGTTTAAATCTTTATCACTTTGACTAATATGTAATATTCCTAAATATGAATTATAAGCCTCCAGAATTTCAGAAATAGGTTGTAATGTATTTAGGTTGTAATTCAAAGCAAAGTCTGTAGGAAAGACAATTTCCGTAATCTTGGAAAACTTTGCATTTTCTGGTATAACTAATATTGCACATTTAACTTTTGTAATTACATCGCCCGTATTACTCCCAATTATGTACTTTTTTAAACCTGATGACCCTTTTGTTCCCATAACTATCATGTCTATCTTCCTATCAACAACGTGCTTTCTAATCGATTCGATAAAAAAACTATAATCGGTTAGGGTATAGTATCTGTGATTGTTATTATTAGGAAAAAATTTTGAAATCCGTTTCAAAATATTTCTCAATTGAGTTTTGGCAGGTTTTATGTATACCTCATTAATAACTAAAAATTTAATAGCATACTCAATCGCATTCATTGAGTTATCCGAAAAATCTGTAAGCAATAGAATATTTTTCATCTCAACCTAATTTTAGAAATAAATCTAAACGAAATATGTTGTGAGGAAAATGATATTTATCAGATTTAAGTAAAGATTAATGTGTTACTCAATATGTTTTAGTTTTTGAACATCTAAAATCTTTATATTTCTACCTTCAATTGTTATAATACCTTGTTTTCTAAAATTAGTCATTGTTCTAATTAAAGTTTCAGTAGCAATACCGGCTACACTTGCTAGATCACTTCGAGAAATTTTTATTGGATCTTCTGGTTTTCTATTTAATTTTTCGGCAAACTTTAAAATTGTGGCAGCAGTTTTTTTATTTACAGAGCTATATGCCATTTGTAATAAATCATCTTTTACTTCTCTTAAGTCATCGGTTAATATTTGAATAAATTCCAATGTTAATTTGTGGTTTTTAACCAATACATTATTTAGCTCTTTTTTTGTAATCCCAATTAATTCTACTTCTTTAACAGCTGTAGCAGTTTCTTGATATGGTATATTTTGTTCGAAAGAAGTGTAGCCAAACAAATCACCTTGTTTATATAATGCAGTAATCAGTTCTTTACCATGTTCTTCAAACTTAAAACACTTTACTGCTCCCTTATTTATTAGATAAATATAATTTGAATTATAACCTTCTTTATAAATAATATCGTTAGTAGAATAATTAAAATATTCTCCATTATCGTAAAAGAAATTTTTTAAATCCTGAAGTGTTTTTATTTTATCAACGTCCTTTTCAGAGCTATTTTTAGAAAATTCATTTCTCATGTCTTCTAAAATAGATGCTTTAGCCAAGCGACTATCAATAGCATTTATCAGTTCTTCTTCATTAAAAGGTTTTGTTATATAATCATCGGCTCCTAAATCCATGCCCTTTCTAACATCCTTGTGCTCAGTTTTGGCCGATAAGAATATGAACGGAATGTATTTGGTTTTCTTATTTTTAGATAGTTCTTTTAAGACTTCATAACCATCAAGTTCTGGCATCATAATATCGCAAACTATAATATTTGGGATAATAGTTTTTGCCTTTTCTATTCCTGTTTTTCCATTTGAGGCTTCAAATACTTCAAAATCGGAAAGTTCTAATAGTTCAGCTATATTTTCCCTTAAAACAATATCGTCTTCAATTAATAGTACTTTTTTCATTATTAAATATTCATACTATTGATTTATTAGGAATAGTTATTGTAAATGTCGTACCAACATGCTCTTCACTCTTAAAAGTTATTGTTCCTCCTATTTCTTCTAAATGATTTTTAACGATGTTTAATCCTATACCAGTGCCTTGAGTAGACAAAACGTTTTCCGCTCTAAAGTAACGGTCAAATATATTACTCTGATCTTTTGTTGGTATACCAATTCCCTCGTCCTTTACAATAAAAATGGTGTTCTTGTCATTTTGCATAATTTCAATATCTACTACCGTATTTTCGGAGGAATATTTTACAGCATTGAATATTACATTAGATAGAATTAACTCAATAATTTTTTCATCATGATACAATGAGAATTCATCAATATTCTCTGGGTAATTGATTTTTTGACCTTCTTTTAATAACATGTTGGTGTTATATACCACTTCATTAACAACTTTACTTAATTTAAAAGTATTTGAATTATATGTAACCTTTCCTTTTTCAAGTTTCTCAACGGATAAAAAATCATTTAAAATGTTGTCAAGATAATATACTTTATCAATTATGGTTTTTACATGCTTATTTCTTTTTTCTTGTTGTTCTTCAAGTTTATATTTACCCAATAGCATAGCAGAAGTTAAAATACCACTTAAAGGTGTCTTAAACTCATGAGAAACTAAAGACAAAAATTTTGTTTTTAACTCATTCAGTTCTTGTTCTTTTTTGAGTGATGTTTTTATTTCTTGTTCTGCTTCAATTCGTCTTTTAATCTCTGAATCTAATTCAAGATTCACCA
>JARRKS010000402.1:0-3758 GCA_037387865.1 Flavobacteriaceae bacterium | reverse complement strand
TTCAAGCTTCAAAAAGTGCTAACATCAATTGGGTAAAAGATATTTATATCGAACAAGAATATGAAGTGCTAAACGATTCTTTGTTTCTTGTAAAAAGAGATTACATGATGTCTGATTTTGCATTCAAGAAAAAAGAGAAATCTCGAGGCATTTATGGTAAACGAACCACCTTATACAACAACTATATTTTTGATAAAGAACGAGATAAAAAGTTTTATGAAAAAGAAGTTTTCAATTATGATCAGGATGCTTATGATAGAGATGATGCATTTTGGAAAGAAAACAGATTAGAGCCTTTAAGTGAAGACGAAAAGGGAGTTTACAAAATGTTAGATACGCTTAAAACAGTCAAAAAATTTAAACAATTGTATAATCTTGGTAGTATCTTGTCATCAGGTTATATAGAATTTAATAAACTACCATTAGATTATGGCCCAATTTTTTCCACCTTTGGATTTAATGAAGTAGAAGGATTACGCATGCGTACCGGAGCAAGAACGTATTTTGGAAGAAATGACCTTTGGCGATTAGAAGGGTTTTTAGCCTATGGTTTCCGAGATGACAAATTTAAATATGGAATATCCGGAAAATGGTTAATTGATAAAAAGAACAGGCTTATTATTTCGGGTGGTCAACGAAGAGATATAGAGCAGATAGGAGCAAGTCTTACTACATCTACAGATGTTTTAGGAAGAAGTTTGGCGTCTTCTTCACTTATTGCAAAAGGTGATAACGACAAATTAACAGACATTAACTTAACAAGCCTTGCACTAGAAATGGAGCCATGGCGAAACCTAATTTTTAGGCTTGGAGCTGATTATAGAACATTACGGTCTGCTTCTCCTACATTCAGTCTAGATTATAACACACCAACAGGTGTAGAGTCTGAAGTGAAACAGTTTGAATCTACATTCTCTGTATTCTATTACCCAAAACGAAAGATGTCAGGTTATGGCGTAGAACGTCATAGAACAAACGACGATTTTGCAAGGTTATTTGCTAGATTAAGTTTAGGAAAAAAAGATGTGTTTAATAGCGATTTTGATTATACAAAACTTCAATTTTCATACATTCAGCCTTGGCAATTAGGTGGTTTAGGCAGATTGTTTTCTACCATAGAAGTTGGTAAAACCTTTGGAGAAGTACCTTTAGGGTTGTTAAGCGTGGTTCCTGGAAATCAATCTTATTGGTCAATATACAATACTTTTTCGCAGTTGGATTTTTATGAGTTTGTTACAGACACTTATGTGTCATTTAATTTTGAGCATAATTTTAATGGACGATTTTTCTCAAGAATACCTTGGTTAAGAAAGCTTAACCTCCGTGAGATAGTTAGCATACGCGGTGCATGGGGAGAATTATCTGAAGAAAACATTGCATTAAACACAACGTCTAATCCTTATAGCATTCCTTTAGTAGCGCCAAGTGATGAAATATATTGGGAATACAGTTTTGGTATTGGCAACATCTTTAAGGTGTTTAGAATAGATTTTAATTTTAGAGGTAACTATCTAAATAATCCAGATGCCAGAAAATTTGGTATTACAGGTAGCTTTGGATTTCATTTTTAAGGCTTAAATTTAATTTGTTGAATGATTCAAACAACAACTAAAACTGATAAACGAAGTTCTCTATTTTTAAGAAATCAAAGTTTTATTGCCTTTACCTTTTTGCTTAACTATCTTTGCACTATATAAAATTAAATTATGAGTTCTTCAATGAAAAGTACATTTGATGTATTAAGAGAGATACCTTATCCCTGAAACATTGGCATTAGATGGTGACCCTTTAGATGTTTTGGTTTTAGGGCATGAGCCAACATTCCCAATGTGTGTTATGGAAGTTAGACCTATTGGTGTTTTCCACATGGCAGACGAAAAAGGACCAGATGAAAAAATAATTTGTGTGCCAGTTTCAGACCCAATTTGGAGTACTAGAAATGACATATTCGATTTAAATCCTCACAGATTAAAAGAAATTGAACATTTCTTCCAAGTCTACAAAGATTTAGAGAAAAAGAAAGTAGATGTTGGTGGTTGGGGAAACGCTGAAGAAGCAATAGAAATCTATTATAATTGCATTAAGCGATATCAGAGTAGTAAACATAAAACAAAAGGTAACTTTACTATATAATCTCAATTAAATAATAGTATTTTAAAAAAGCCTCTTATACGTGTTTGAGGTTTTTTATTCAGTTTGAATTTACTACTTTTGCCGAGCTAAATAAAATTTTGAAAATAATATGGAATCAAACATGATTTTTGTGCCAATCGGGTTGGCAGTTTTAGGATTACTTTTTATGTTAACCAAAATGGCTTGGGTGAAAAAACAACCAGCCGGTAATGAAAAGATGCAATCTATTTCATTACACATTAAAGAAGGTGCATTAGCATTTTTGAAAGCAGAATATAGAATTTTAGCATTATTTGTAATAGGGGCATCAATAGCATTAGGGGTGATTTCCTATTTTGTACCAACCACACATTGGGTTATTATCGTAGCATTCATCTTCGGAGCGATTTTTTCAGCTTTAGCTGGAAATATTGGAATGCGAATAGCAACAGAAGCAAATTCAAGAACTGCTGAAGCAGCCAAAACAAGTCTTCCCCATGCCTTGCAGGTGTCATTCGGAGGAGGTACAGTTATGGGTCTTGGTGTTGCTAGTTTAGCAGTTTTAGGACTCAGTATAGCCTTCTTCGCTTTTATTAAAATGTTTGTAACTGGAGATGGTAATTTTTATAATGAAATGACAATTGCGTTGGAAGCTCTGGCAGGTTTTTCATTAGGTGCTGAATCTATTGCATTGTTTGCGCGTGTAGGCGGTGGGATTTATACTAAAGCCGCTGATGTTGGAGCTGATTTAGTTGGTAAAGTTGAAGCAGGTATTCCTGAAGATGACCCTCGTAACCCAGCAACAATCGCTGATAATGTAGGTGATAATGTTGGAGATGTTGCAGGAATGGGAGCTGATTTATTTGGATCGTATGTTGCAACAGTTTTGGCATCTATGGTGTTGGGTAATTATATTATAAAAGATATGTCTATACATACTCCTTTTACTGATGACTTTAATAATATGGGACCAATTTTATTACCATTAGTAATTGCTGGTGTTGGTATTTTGGCTTCTATTATAGGAACTTTTATTGTTAGAATTGGGAGCAATGATGCAAAAGAACACGATGTTCAAATGTCATTAGAAAAGGGGAATTTTGTTTCAATAATTTTGACATTAATACCAAGTTTCTTTTTAATTCAATGGATGTTACCGGAAACTATGAGTATGAAATTCTTTGGAGAAGGATTTCGTGAAATACCATCGTTAAATGTCTTCTGGTCAGCCTGTATCGGTCTTGCCGTAGGAGCATTAATTTCTGTAGTAACTGCATACTATACAAGTTTGGGTAAACCACCGGTTATGAATATTGTAAGAAATAGTTCTACTGGTGCAGCAACAAATATTATTGCAGGTCTTTCTGTTGGTATGAAATCTACTTTCTTTTCTGTATTATTATTTGCTGCAGCAATTTATGGTTCATATTTTTTTGCAGGATTCTATGGTGTGGCTTTAGCAGCGTCTGCAATGATGGCTACTACCGCTATGCAATTAGCCATTGATGCTTTTGGGCCAATTGCTGATAATGCTGGTGGCGTCGCTGAAATGAGTGAGTTAGATCCAGAAGTACGTGAGCGTACAGATATTTTAGATTCAGTAGGAAACACAACAGCGGCTGTCGGAAAAGGATTTGCAATCGCAT
>JARRKS010000401.1:0-3559 GCA_037387865.1 Flavobacteriaceae bacterium | reverse complement strand
TGAAAAAGGCGTATTTAATTATAGAGACATCATTGCCGGAGTTGGATCGAATTATGATCAATACCATGAATATACTTTTAAATCTTTAGACAGCAAAAGGAAAGAACCTCTGAGCATTTCATTGGGAGCAGGTATACCTATTGGTAAGAGCCAGTTGTTATTTAATGTCGATTTTGTTAACGGAATTAAAAAATTTAATAGGATAGATATTCCAAGCATAGATTTAGGAGAAGATCAATTAATCCCAATTATTTTTGAAGAAAAGCGAAATAGTGTTTTAAACTTTGGAGCTGGAGCTGAGATTTACTTAACTGATAATTTTAAATCTTATTTTGGATTCAGTACTGATTTCAGTGCTTACAAATCTAATACCAATATTTATGATTTATCTACTGAAAACGCTATGGATTTTAATAGTGGTGTAGATTTTTATCATTTAAGTACTGGAATAGATTGGGAATTGAATTGGGCGAACATTATTTGTGGTGTCACTTACACACAAGGCTCGAATGAATTGTTAATCCCATCAAGACTTGATTTGGATGGTATTAATCCAAATGTTTCCAATCCTGCTAAACTTAAATTCTATCGTTGGCAGTTTATGATTGGGCTAGAAGTTCCGCTTCTCGATAAAAAAGTGACTAACATTTTCAAGAAATCAAATCAAGATGACCAATAAAAAACATTAATGACATTACAATTCTAGTTTAGAATAAGAATTTAAAAATTACAATTTTAAAAAAATAAAAACGCAATTAACTATATGTTAGTTAGTTGCGTTTTCTTTTGTGACCTCGGCAGGATTCAAACCTGCAACCTTCTGAGCCGTAATCAGATGCGCTATTCAGTTGCGCCACGAGGCCTTTAAAATGGGACGCAAATATAATGCTTTTATTAAAAAATGACCAAACAATTTATTCCAAAATTGTAAATCCTTATTTTTGAGCCATGAATAAAGAACTTTTTCTTAATAAGTTTAATTATATATTTGATGATCAGCTTATAAATTCCATTTTAAGCGTTGGTAAAATAAAGCATTTTAATAAAGAAGATATAATCATTGATACTGGTCAAGATCTTACAAGCATTCCGCTTTTAATTGAAGGAAATATTAAAGTTTTGCGAGAAGATAATAATGGTCAAGACCTATTATTATATGTTTTGGAGTCTGGTGACACTTGTGCTATGTCATTAACTTGCTGTATGAGAAAATCAAAAAGCAAAATTAGAGCCGTTGCAGATAAGGATTCGACTATAATGATGATTCCAATAGAATATATGACTGATTGGTTTAGAAATAATGATAGTTGGAGAAATTTTATTTTACAGAGTTACGAGATTAGATTCAATGAAATGATTGAAACAATAGATGCACTTGCCTTCTTAAAAATGGATGAACGATTATTTAAATACCTTACAGATCAAGTAAAACTTAATGCATCCAAAACTTTGAGTATTACACATCAACAAATTTCTGAAGATTTACATACATCAAGAGTGGTGGTTTCAAGACTATTGAAGCAATTGGAGAATGATAATAAAATATTAATAGGTTTTGAAAAACTATATATTGCTAAACAATATTAAAAATAACTTATATTAAACTATGGAGTATATTTTAAACCCTTGGCCATGGTACATTTCTGGTCCACTTATTGCTTTTGTCATGTTTTTTCTAATATACTTTGGTAAGTCGTTTGGTATGTCCTCCAATTTGAGAACCATGTGCGCTATTGGAGGCGCTGGCAAAAAAGTCCCCTTTTTTAATTTTAATTGGAAAGAACAAAAATGGAATCTTTTTGTGGTATTAGGTGCTATAATTGGCGGATTTGTAGCTCATTTTTTTCTCTCTACTCCAACTAATATAGATTTAAATCCAAGCACCATAGAAAGTCTTAATCAATTAGGTTTTAAAGATGCTGGTAAATCTTTACTTCCTTTAGAAATTTATGGCTGGTCAGCTATTTTTAGTATTAAAGGATTTTTAATCTTGATTGTAGGAGGCTTTTTGGTTGGTTTTGGAACCAGATATGCAGGTGGATGTACTTCAGGACATGCAATTGCAGGCTTAAGTAGTTTACAATTACCCTCTTTAATTGCTGTTATTGGTTTCTTTTCAGGTGGTTTAATTATGATTCATTTACTATTTCCTTTAATTTTTTAAAATGAAATATTTAAAATTTATTTTAGTAGGTATTTTCTTTGGCATTATATTGGTCAAATCTGAAGTTGTTTCTTGGTATCGCATTTATGAAATGTTCAGGTTTGAATCTTTTCATATGTATGGTATTATTGGCAGTGCAGTATTAACTGGAGTTTGTCTATTATTAATCACAAAAAAGTTAAGATTTAGAAATATTACCGGAGCTTTTATGAGCGTTCCAAAAAAAGAACCTGGTCTTTACAGATATATTTTTGGTGGCTCCATATTTGGTCTTGGATGGGCTTTATCTGGCGCTTGTCCTGGACCGATGTATATTTTAGTAGGGACTGGCGCTTTTTCAGTATTAATCGTAATTATGGCAGCTCTTTTGGGGACTTATGTATATGGTGTTTTAAAAGATAAGCTACCGCATTAGTATGGAGATAAACTCTATTTTAGGATATATTGGAGCACTAATTGTTGGTTTGGTTCTTGGTCTAATTGGTGGTGGAGGTTCTATACTTACTGTTCCAGTTTTGGTTTATTTAATTGGAATTAATCCAGTAACTGCAACTGCGTATTCCTTGTTTGTTGTTGGAATAACATCTGTTTTTGGAACATTTCAAAATTTTAAAAAGAAATTAGTTGATGTAAAAACTGCTATCATTTTTTCTATTCCTGCATTTATAAGTGTGTATTTAACAAGGCGCTAGATTGTACCTGCAATTCCAGAAATAGTTCTAACTATTGGTAATTTTAATGTAAGTAAAAATACATTTATTATTGTCTTTTTTGCCATAATTATGTTGTTGGCTTCAATTTCTATGATAATTAAAAGGAAAGCCAAGAATATTAAAAATCAAACCATTATTTACAATTATCCACTTATCGCTGTTGAAGGAATAGTGGTTGGCATACTAACAGGATTGGTTGGTGCAGGTGGTGGTTTTTTAATTATTCCAGCATTAGTTGTTTTAGCTAAACTTCCAATGAAAAAAGCCATTGGAACATCCCTTTTAATAATTGCTACAAAATCACTTATTGGTTTTCTAGGTGATTTACATAATTTAAGTATAGACTGGGTGTTTTTAATCATATTTACAACTTTATCTATTGTTGGTATTTTTATTGGAGTGTATCTTTCAAAATTTATTAGTGGTAAAAAATTAAAAAGTGGTTTTGGTTGGTTTACACTAGTCATGTCGTTTTACATTATTTATAAAGAACTATTTTAAAACAAGGTAACTAAAGTAACAAACCAAAAGTTTGAGATTTAGTACCTTTACAAACAAATTTAGTCTATGAAAATTGAACAAATCTATACTGGTTGCCTTGCACAATAGCAACTTCGCCATTGGACTCAATATAGTATGCTCCTTGTGCAAGGCAACCAGTATAGATTTGTTCAATTTTCAT
>JARRKS010000400.1:0-3585 GCA_037387865.1 Flavobacteriaceae bacterium | reverse complement strand
AATAAATACACTTTGTCGTCTTTAACAACTGCTGTAGGATTAAGAACATTACGTTCTTCCCACTTAACAGTTGTATTTGTAATTGGGTCTATAAAAGACAGAGTTTTTGAAGGACTCAAGATAGGATTCAAACTATCTACTTTTTTAAAATGAGTAAATGCCCAACTATTATTGGCTGTTGAATAATCGTTTGATGACTCTTTATCTTTACAAGCCTGAAATACTATTATTATTACTAGAAAAACAAATGGTCGCATATTATTATTTTTATATTATTTTTTCAATAAATTCAACTCAATTTGATAATCATATTGTAGATCTTCATGGAGTAGAATGAGTTTCTTTTTTATAGTTTGTATTTGTCTTAAATAAATATTTGTCAATGATACATTATTATCTATAGATGGAGAAAATCCTTTAAGCTTTTTGCAAAAATAGAGGAGTAGTTCAATTTCGGTTTCTTTGTTAAGTGAATACCTAATGTACTTTTTTACATTCCGTAAAATTTTTCTAACACTTTTTTTGATGTAAAAATAACTATTGGTGTTTATCATTTCAAATTCATCATCCATCTCATTTTTTATAACTTGAATATAACTAGATTCGTTATGAGATTCAAATAACAAGTAGGTGAGGAGTTCCTTATTTTCTTTTTTAAAACGGGAAAGCCGTAAACATAAGTTTATTAAATCATCTGAAGATAAATGTTTCAATTCATCCTTTAGCTGTTTTACAGTTGCGCTTTTCAATTTTCTCCTTTTAGTAAGTTAATGGTGATTGTGGCTAATTTCTCATCAGGAAACGCTGTAAAAAACGTCGGATCAGAATATAAGCCAGCTTCTTTAGCAATGTTATTTACCACATCAGATTCTAAAATGAACTGATCAGAATATCCATGTGTTGCATCATAAGCTGTAGCAGCTGTTTTGCCTAAATTTTCGGCAGAATCTTTAGGATTAATGGTATGAAGTTCAATAATCAACAAACCAAATTTTTCTATATAAGGCTTCCATTTTACAAAATGTTCGAGCAATGAGGCTTCAACTAGATTGTTCTTAAGTCGTTTACCTCTATATGCAAAAGCACCTGTTGATTTGCTCACCCGTGTAAGATTGCCTTTTGGTTCATCCCAAACTCTATTGTGATCTAAAAACGTACGAACGTTCAATAAATCTTTTAAATCAATATTGTAGTCTTCCTTTAAATCTGCTGCTAGAACTTCCGGTCTTCCAATATCTCCCCAAATGACTTTTGCCCAGATATCTGCTTTAATTAAATTGGCTCTAGTCACTTTTAGTGCAGCTTGATTAAAGTCAGCACCTACAAGTAATAAAGGATACTCATCAAGAAGCTTACCTCTTAAGGTTTTGTACTCAATTACATCAAAAATATGCTGAATGAATGCTCCATTACCACATCCCATATCTAAAATACCTTTTGGTTGTTCATCTATGGGCTTATTAAAAAGTTGGATAATGACTTCATCTACAATTTTAAAATAAGTTGAATGTGCTCCACCACTTCCCCAAACATTCATTTCTCTGTCTATATGTTTTTCAATATCTTCTGGACTATTAGCATCAAGTTTAACAAATGTTGGTAAATAGGAAACAGTAACACCATAAGCACTAGCACGTTTTGCAAAGAACAGCCCTTTTTCTGTAAACTGATACGTATTCTTCTTTTTAGTAAACCATCCTAGGAAGGATAGAAAATCGAGTATTTTTTTAAAACTTTCTGGATTTTTATGATATTCTTCAGCTCTAAATGAAGCTTCCATAAAATATTTATGAAATAATCCGTTGAGACCCAATAATACAATTATTGGAGCAATAATCACCTTCAATGTGTTTTAAAATTTGAAATTCTATTGAAGTCTCCTCAACATTCCTTAAGCCATAAGAGTTTTCATATTTTTTAAAAATTTGTTCTAAAACAATAAAGCAATCGGAACCAATTTGCTCTTCTGGAAATTTTACAGAATAATTTAACAAGTTAACTGCATCTTTATATAAATAAACCAGATTAAAAGCCTGACTACTTTTTTCATTCAATTCATAAGTAATTACATCATGCTCATTATCTAAATGCTGATTTAGCCATCCTTGAGAACACAATACTCTTAAGCCAACATTAAGATAACCTTCATTGGCATTAAACCTTTTTGTAAGCTCTTGAATTGTAGAACTTTTGTTCTTAATTAGATATTCTAAAACACCTTTCTTGTGATATGCATAAGCAGTTGTAGCTGTTGCAATACCATCTAGATGTCTAAATATGGTGCTTCTGAATATGGTCTTATCAAGATTGGTTAACATTTAATATGGTTTACCAATAAATATAGAAAAATAACCAACTTATATCTAATAATGAGGTTTAAACTTTTAAAGAGAAGTGACCTCTATACTTTCTTCCATCAGGTAAAATAAGATAATACCAATAGTCGTCTGGTGTGAGAAGTTTACCGTTGTATGTCCCATTCCAACCTTTTGAATGATAAGGGTTAAAGGTTTTAAGTAACTTACCATAACGGTCAAAAATTTGAACGGTTACAGTTTGAAATTGAAACTCTGAAGGATCTAAACCCTGAACATTCCAAGTATCATGAATACCATCTTCGTTAGGAGTAAAGTATTTTGGAAACCCAAGCACATATATTTCTTCCGAAATAATATTACAACTATAAACATCTTTTATATAGACAGTATGCGTACCCGCAGGAACACTTGCAAACACATTGCTGTCCTGATAATACCCAAATTCATCGTCCATTGCATATTGAAAACCATCAGTGTTCTCTGTTAGCTGCACTGTCACACTAAAATCGTTTACTGAAATGTTCTGAACCACTGGGATATTACTTTGGTTTACGGTAACGGAGATATTATCTTCACAATTTAGAAGAGGATCAATAACCCTCACATTATATTGTCCTGCTTGATTAACAACAATTTGATCATTGGTTTCACCGGTGTTCCATTCAAAATTATAATTGCTTGCTTGACTAATACCTAAACCTGATTCTATAGTTATTGGAAAATCTGAAAGGCACACATCGATAACTTGATCCTGTAATTGCGGAAAAGATTTCACCTCTAAATTTAGAACACCTGTTCCGTAGCAAGCATTATCACTTTCTGCACGCACGTATAACATTCTGTTTCCAGAATTGAATATATTTGGTAGTGCATTTTTACCAATTGCCGCGTCATTTTCGGTTTCAAAAAATGAAATGGTGACATTTGATGGTAAATTAAGTGATGACGCTATTTCTATACCTTTTGTTTCTAGATCAAAGTCTGCCAGACCATCTTCATCAGGATCACAAGCTCCCAAGGTAGAAGTATTCAAATCAACCGCTTGAGTGGTGTTAAGTCTAACAGATGCCATACTATAACAATCAGTGTTAGCTCTAAATACTTTGGCATGCAAAATTTCACCTTGCATTTGATTAGTATAAATGTTATTTAATGCATTAGTATTATCTATATCGTTTTGGGCTTCTGCTATAGTATGATAGTAATAAACTTGAATGGCTTCCGATGTATTAAATGTTAGAGGAGCATTAGCTAGTTGTAAATTAAA
>JARRKS010000399.1:0-3244 GCA_037387865.1 Flavobacteriaceae bacterium | reverse complement strand
GCCCAGATATTAAGGGAGAGTATCGAAAAAATTACAGTGGATCCTAAAACTGCTATAAAAAAAGCGAAAAAAGTGGAAGAATTAGAGTCTGAATTGGATCAAGAATATTTGATTGTCAAAAGTCTTTTTGTAAAACACGGAATGAACATGAATCCTGGAGCTTTAATTATTTTTGACGATTTAATTGAATTCCTTGAGCATGCAGCAGATATGTGTGCAGATACTGCTGATTACATAATTATTCTATCAAGTAGAGAGTAGAGCTTCGTTCAAATAATCAATTATCAATTTTTTTAAGTTTTTCCCTAAAATAAAAATAGAAAAATTTTTTCCGAAACATTCTAATCAGTAGAAAGGTTTTCTGCTTGAGATAAGGTGTATCATTTGAGATTTGGAACACTTGTTTATGAACCAAAAAAATCTAAAGGGTTTGATTTTCATGTTTTACGTGTAAAACAAGAAACGGGAAAAAGAATTCCACCTAGTAAGGGAATGCTCAGCAACATAGCGGTTTTTGCAGATACATCAACTGCACGCAGTAATTGTACCTGTCCTCGTTGTAAAAATTTATGGAAGAAAAGTGGTCTCAGTTGGCTTGAGTGGAGACGAACTGAAGTTACAGAATATATGTCTCAGATAAGAGAGAGAGTAAAAAATGATCTAATTATGTGCATTCAACCTGATCCTATTACTTCATACGAACGATATGGAGTTGATTTTGATGATTTTTCAAAAATTGCAGATGCATTTAATGTTGTTATGCTCAGTAAAAGTTATGCAACGCCTTGGTATTGGGAAATGTTAGCACGAGGATTCAAGAAAATTCTAAAAAAACCAGTCTATATCACCTTATATGTTTCTTGTCCTGGTGATAAACCAGAAGATGTTCCTCCTTCTGCTGAATTATTAACTACAAGTGTAAGATGTGCAAGAACGGGAATTGATGGAATTTTATATTTCGCAGCTGGAGTTGATAATTTGCTAAAGTTTCAAAAAGGAATGATAGACAATTTTGAATTTCGGGATAGACTAAAGAACTATGGTAAAAAACCCGTTCAAGAAGTACTAGAATTAGTCTCAAATTGGGAGAAGAGTTTTTAACAAATTTACTAATAAAGAGAAAAAGGATCTAAGAATTTACATTAATAAATAGCATGTTTAGTTAATAAACTAAAAAATTAAATACCTTTGCATGGAATGTAAGACAATATGGGCTTTAAAGAATGGATAATACCTCAAGACAAACTTTTCTTTAATCTTCTAGAAGAACAATCAGAATTAGTCCTCAACGCAGCCAAACTTTTTAAAAAAATGCTCAATGAACCAGAAAATTTTCCTACAAACATCAAAAGAATGAAACAAATAGAACACGAAGGAGACGAAATTGTACACAAAATGATTCACAAACTACACAAATCATTCATCACCCCAATAGATCAAGAAGATCTAGCAAATCTCACCTCACTATATGATGATGTTTTAGACTATATTGATTCAGTGGCAAATAGACTATTTCTATTTAAATTAACACAACCTGATGAAGTGATCAAAGAGTTTGCTGACATAATAGAAAAGCAAGTATCAGAAGTCAACGAAGCGCTAAAACAAGTGAGAAAAATAAAGCAGGAAGAAATGGAAATAAGATTCAAAAAAGTTCACAGTCTAGAAAACGTAGCAGATGATCTTCATGATAATACTATGGTTAAGCTGTACAAAGAAAAAGATGCGGTTAGAATAATTATAATGAAAGAGATTTATGATTTTCTTGAAGAGATTACAGATAAGTGCGAAGATGTTTGTTTAGTTATTCAAGATATAGTTTTAAAGAATGCTTGATTCTATGATAGATCTTGTTGTACCATTTGCATTAATTTTAGCTATTATTTTTGGATTTTGGACGGGATTCACTGACGCGGCATATGCAACAGCAACAATAATCGCAACTAGAGCGGTAAAGACAAATCAGGCTATTGTTCTTTCTACTATTGGTTCTCTTATTGGTATGACTGTTTTTGGTTCTGCTGTAGCTAAAACTATTGGGACAGGAATTATTACAGAAGGATTTGCCTCAGGAGAAGTAATTATTGCAAGTTTACTAGGAGCCCTTATTTTTGATGTTATTTTTTCTTGGGTTTATGCTTTACCAATTTCTGAAACACATGTTCTAATTGGAGGATTAATAGGATCAGGAATAGCAGCAGGAGGCTTTGATATTATTGAAATTGGTGGTATTATAAATAAAGTAGTAATACCGTTGATAACTTCACCATTTATTGCTATTCTTATTGCTTTCGCAATAACCGGTTTGATTATAAGAATATTTGGAAAACGAGCAGCCAGTAAAATGAATAGGAGGTTTAGGAGATTTCAGGTATTTTCGACTTTTTTATTCGCAGTAACTGATGCAACAAATGACGCGGATGGAGAATTGTTAAAACAATGGCAACTAAAATAACAAGGATACGACCATATCAAGGAGCAGCTGGAGATTTATCAAGTTCTATTATTCTAGGTGGTGCAGCTTTTCTTGGGATTCCGATGAGTTCTACTCATGTAGCCAATGGAACTTTATTGGGTGCCGGTATGACTAGAGGAAGAAAAGCGGTAAAATGGGGAACAATGAGAAACATAATATGGGCTTGGATTTTGTCAGCACCACTAGCCGCAGTCTTATCATATATTCTTTACAGTATAATAATTATAATTATTTAATCGAGTATATTTTTTAAAAAAGAAAGATGTTTTAGGTTTAAATTTATTAAAATTTTTTTAATAAGGTTTAAAAAAGACCAATAGGAGCATAAAAGGCCCAAATGACCAAAATGATCTGAAAATGGGCCCGCTGGGATTTGAACCCAGGGTCTCCGGCTCCGCAGGCCAGTGTCATGATCCGTACTAGACTACGGGCCCAAACAAATGGATTAGCACCGCAAAGGGTACAATCTAGTTATGTGCTTTTCCCCGAGGTAAAAGGCAAAATAGTAAAGAGTTTGCTTGAACTTAATAATAGTGGTCTACAAGCGTAGACAATTAGAATTATTGGATTCTATTTTAATGATTTAGAAGTTAATTCTAATCGATTAAACCTAATTGTTTGAAAGAAGTTATTGCGAATTTTGCATTTTATTATGAAAAAAGTTTAAATTAATAATAAAGATAAGAACTAAGCTTCTTTTTATACAATATATTTCTTGATTGTTCTGAGTATACCCAACATTTTATTGAATCTTTTCGGTAAAATTTT
>JARRKS010000398.1:0-4725 GCA_037387865.1 Flavobacteriaceae bacterium | reverse complement strand
ACCGCTGAAGCCACCAAACCAAGAAGTTCTTTGGTCTTGATATCCAATGCACCTTCTTGATAGGCATTTGTGTCCAGATTGAAAATACGTTTTATTATTTTGTTGTTATCGGCAAGAATCTTATCATTCATTTTTGCACGATATTCATTGAATTCTTTAACTTGGTTGGACATTCTTTTTCTTTTTTCGTTCTTCCTTTTTTATGACAAATTTTGAAATATAGATGCTAATTTCATACAGAATAAGTATTGGTATGGCCACAATAACCTGACTTGCAATATCTGGAGGTGTTATAATTGCTGATAAAATTAAGACAACGACCAAAGAATACTTTCTGTATTTACGCAAGAAAACAGGTGTGACCAATCCAATTTTTGTTAAAAAGTAGATGACTATTGGTAATTCAAATACTAATCCAGACGCTAAAACAGAAGCTCTAATCAAACCAATATAGCTACCTAAATCAAAATCATTATGCACTTGGCTACTTACTTGATAAGTCCCTAAAAAGTTAATGGATAGGGGGCAAATAACATAGTAGCCAAACAACACTCCAATAAAGAATAGTAAAGATGAAACGATTATAAATCCTCTTGAATGCTTTCTTTCGTTTGTGTACATACCTGGACTTATAAACTTCCAAAACTCATAAATAACATACGGAAATGCAGCAACAAAACCAACGGTCATTGCTGTCCAAATATGTGCAGAAAACTGACCAGCCATAGTTCTACTTTGAATTTCGAATGGAATTTCGGTAAAACAAAAGCTTTCTTTCATTCCAAGAAATTGAGAAATATTGCAAAGAATATCATAAGTAAAAAAACTAGACTTTGTTGGCCCAAAAATAAGAATATCGAAAATAAAGCCTTTTGCTAAAAAGGCTATTATAGCCATAATGACCACTGCCAGAACAGCTCTTATTAAATGCCATCTTAAATCTTCAAGATGGTCTAAAAAAGACATCTCGTTAACGTTCTTTTTTGCCATTATATAATTCCTTCTTTAATGAGATCATGCAAATGGACGACACCAGCGTATTTGCCATCTTCTTCTACTAATAATTGAGAAATACCATTGGCTTCCATAATTTCTAAAGCGTCTACAGCCAAAGCATCTGCTTGAATACGTCTTGGGTTAGAACCCATGATATCTTTTGCGGTTAACGAAGATACATCATCTACTTTACTTAACATACGCCTTAAATCACCGTCAGTTATAATACCTACAATTTTATCATTTTCAATAATGGCAGTAACACCAAGCATTTTTTCTGTGATTTCAATGATAACCTCCTTGATACTGGCGTTACGGGCAACTTGAGGTTTCATGTTCACCGAAGAAATATCATGAACTCTTAAATATAATTTTTTACCTAGAGAACCACCAGGATGATACTTGGCAAAATCTTTTTTAGAAAAACCTCTTAATTCCAAAAGGCAAATAGCTAAAGCATCACCCATAACCAGTTGGGCTGTAGTACTTGTTGTAGGGGCTAGATTATTAGGGCAAGCTTCTTTTTCAACATAAGCATTAAGAACATAATCTGCTTGCTTTCCTAAAAAAGAATCCTTATTACCCGTTATAGCAATCATCTTATTTTTTGCATTCTTAATTAAAGGTACAAGAACCTTGATTTCTGGCGTGTCACCACTTTTAGAAAGACAAATAACAACATCATCTTTTAAGATTAATCCTAAATCACCGTGAATGGCGTCTGCTGCATGCATAAACACGGCTGGTGTACCAGTTGAATTTAGAGTGGCTACAATTTTTGTTGCAAATATGAGGGTTCTCTATCCGCAATACTAAAATATACATTATGATTTTACGTATTGTAGATAAATTATTGTGTAAATTAACATTAATAAATACATGTTTGTTGTAGAAGGTGATCTGCATTCCGCTTTAAAAAAATATTTTGGCTTCAGTAATTTTAAGGGATTGCAGGAAGATGTTGTAAAAAGTATTTTATCTGGTCATAATACTTTTGTTATTATGCCAACAGGCGGTGGTAAATCTCTGTGTTATCAACTACCAGCATTAATGCAAGAAGGAACGGCAATTATTGTTTCTCCTTTAATTGCTCTCATGAAAAATCAGGTAGATGCCATTAGAGGTGTTTCTAATGAAGATGGTGTTGCTCATGTATTGAATTCATCGCTCACAAAAACCGAAATCAAACAGGTAAAATCTGATATTCTTGAAGGAGTTACTAAATTACTTTATGTAGCTCCAGAATCATTGACTAAAGAGGAAAACGTAGAATTTTTAAGATCTGTAACGATTTCATTTATGGCTGTTGACGAAGCGCACTGTATTAGTGAATGGGGACATGATTTTAGACCAGAATACAGAAATTTAAGACATATTATAAAGCGTATAGGAGATAATATTCCAATTATAGGTTTGACTGCTACAGCTACTCCAAAAGTACAGGAAGATATTCTTAAAAATTTAGGAATTACGGACGCTAAAACATTTAAGGCCTCTTTTAACAGACCAAATTTATATTATGAGGTCTTACCTAAAACAAAACAAGTTGATGCAGATATTATTCGGTTTATTAAACAACACGAAGGAAAATCTGGTATTGTTTATTGTTTAAGTAGAAAGCGTGTAGAAGAATTGGCTCAAGTTTTACAAGTTAATGGTATTAAAGCTGTGCCTTATCATGCTGGTTTAGACAGCAAAACAAGAGCAAATCATCAGGATATGTTTCTCATGGAAGATGTAGATGTTGTTGTTGCTACCATAGCCTTTGGCATGGGAATAGATAAACCAGATGTTCGTTTTGTTATACATCATGATATCCCAAAAAGTATAGAAAGTTATTATCAGGAAACTGGCAGAGCAGGCCGTGATGGTGGCGAAGGCCATTGTTTGGCATTTTATGCTTATAAAGATATTGAAAAGCTTGAAAAGTTCATGTCTGGGAAACCCGTTGCCGAACAGGAAATAGGCCATGCGCTTTTACAAGAGGTGGTTGCCTATGCCGAAACATCTATTTCTAGACGAAAATTTATGCTACACTATTTTGGTGAAGAGTTTGATAATGAAACTGGTGAAGGTGGTGATATGGATGATAACGTACGGCATCCTAAAAAGCAACAAGAATCTAAAGACGACGTCAAACTCTTCCAGCAAGAATCTAAAGACGACGTCAAATTATTATTGGAAGTAGTTGATGCGACCAACGAAAAGTATAAGTCCAAAGATTTGGTCAATGTTATTGTTGGCAAAGAAAATGCTTTAATAAATTCTCATAAAACTAATGAGCAGCCATATTTTGGTAAGGGTAAGCATGAAGATAATAAGTATTGGATGGCTTTAACAAGACAAGTTTTGGTAGCTGGTCTGCTTAACAAAGATATTGAAACCTATGGTGTTATTAAGTTAACAGATGATGGCAGAAAATTTATCAAGAACCCTGTATCATTTATGATGACCAAAGACCATGTTTTTGATGAGACTCATGATGATAGTATTATTACTGCGGCTAAAGGTGGAGGTGGTGTTGCTGACGAAATGTTGATGAAAATGCTCAAAGATCTTCGCAAAAGGAATGCAAAAAAACTAGGCGTTCCTCCATTTGTTATTTTTCAAGATCCTTCGTTAGAAGATATGGCTTTAAAGTATCCAATCACTTTGGATGAGTTATCCAACGTTCATGGTGTTGGTGATGGTAAGGCTAAAAAGTATGGTAAAGATTTTGTACAGCTAATTGCAAACTATGTTGAAGAAAATGATATTGTGCGTCCTGACGATATGGTTGTTAAATCTACAGGAAGTAATTCGGCTTTAAAGCTCTACATCATACAAAATGTTGATAGAAAATTACCTCTTGACGATATTGCGAGTGCTAAAGGCATGACTATGAAAGATTTTATCAAAGAAATGGAGTCTATTGTTTTTTCTGGTACTAAACTCAATATTAATTATTGGATTGATGATATTCTTGATGAAGACCAACAAGAAGAAATTCATGATTATTTTATGGAATCAGATACTGATAAAATTGATGCAGCTATTGATGAGTTTGATGGTGATTATGACGATGAAGAACTTCGCTTGTACCGCATAAAATTTATTAGCGAAGTTGCCAACTAAAACTAAATGAGTATCGTTATAGAATTATTTTATTAAACCTTTGTCCTTGTAAATTTGAATATAGTGGTTATTTAAACTATCAGAATCTTTATATTCTCTTCTTAAATTTTCAAGTTTTTCTTTAAGTTGTTTTATAACATTGCTGTAATTTGGGTCTTTATATACATTGTTTATTTCGTTCGGGTCATTAAGTCTATCGTATAATTCCCATTCATCTACATCGTAGTAAAAATGTATTAATTTATATTGTTTAGTAGCAATTCCATAATGACGTTTTACAGCATGTTCTGCAGGGTATTCGTAATAATGGTAGTAAACAGCATCTCTTTCCCACAATTCTTTTGTACCCGTTAATAACGGGACAAGGCTTTTACCTTGCATGTCTTCAGGAGCTTCAATGCCAGCTATCTCTAAAAAGGTTTGTGCAAAATCCAGATTTTGTACCATTTCTGATTCTGTGGTTCCTGGTGTAATTTCATTTGGCCATTTAATAAGAAGCGGTGTTTTAAATGATTCGTTGTACATAAAACGTTTATCAAACCATCCGTGTTCACCTAAATAAAAGCCTTGGTCTGACGTATATACAATTACAGTATTATCACTTAATGATTTGGT
>JARRKS010000397.1:0-3661 GCA_037387865.1 Flavobacteriaceae bacterium | reverse complement strand
CATGAACTATAGGCATCTCTTATATACATATGACTAAAAGATTGGATGTCATTTTTATTTAGAATTTTATAAATTGTTTTACCATTAAATAAGATATTAGGACTATAATTTTTTAGGAAAAAGGATTTCTTATATTTCGAATTCATGGGTTCAAAACGTAGTGTATTAATTATCATATCAGGTTTTTTCATATAAAGGAAGTATTCAAAGAGGCCATGTTCTTGTGGTGTTAATCCAGTGTTTAGTGTAGCAATCGCGTTTGTTGTTTGTGATGGAAAAATACTCGTTAGTGGAAAAAACCATCCTTTTTTATCGAAATTATCAAAAAATCTTTGATTTTGGGTATAGTGTTGAAATTGATTTAATCCAAAACCATGAGATACAATATTTTGAATAAAATGGATAGAAAAAATTGTCTCTAAAGTTATTTTCTTTAATAGATTCTAAAACTTCATCGAACAATGAAATCATCTTCTCTTTGAGATTAGATTTTTGGCGATAACTAGATCATCTAATGTATTGATGTTAAGAGCTACTTCTGTTTTTTCCAACAGAAGAACTTCTTCATTTAATTCTTCATTATCGATTTTTGATCCATTAATAATATTAATTCCAGCTGGTACTACTTTTTCTTTATTAAAATCAAATTCATAAGCTCTGCTAAGTCCCAACTGAACTCTTGTTCTTAATGGGACAACTACATTTAGAGCTGCTTTCTTACTAGTTCTATATTTTTCAATTATTTGATCAATAATTTCGCTAGTGATTAATGGTGTATCAGAACCTATAACTAATACTGTTTTAAGTGATAATTTTTTTATTGCGTATGCCATATCATAAACAAAGTTTTTTCCAGGAGTATTAATAGTTGATATTTTTAATTGGGATAAAAGTTGAGTTGTCTGTGGTGTATTTTCACTTACTGAAACTATGACATTATCAATATTTTTTGCTTGTTTTAACGCATTTAAAACATATGTAATAATTGGTTTTCCATTTAATTTTATTAATGGTTTCTCTTCCGAAGTCTTTAGTCGAGATCCTTTACCACCAGCCATAATTAAGGCAGTTATACCCATTGGATCATCGCCAATACCATAATTATTGAAATCATACGTGAAAGATCATTTGTGGCGCCTAATACATCTCCAGTTACACCATTAAAATGCTTGTGAGATAGCAGCACAATAGAAAAACTAGTAAAAATACTAGATATTATGCACAAAATTCCAGTAACCCCTAATAATATTATCGATATTGCCAAAGAAATTATAAGAGCTATTGCTAATCTAATAACTCCTTTTTTTCCATTCATTGCTTCAAGAAAATCAGTATTCATACCTTTATGAACAGGTTTTCCAATCCAAGCGCCGAAAACCATTGATAGTTTAGCTGAAACCTCAACAACAATTACACTTTGAATAATAATGCTTGAATTTATTTCAGAAAAAGCAAGTGCAGTGATTAAAAATGTCATAATACCAAGGGATAATCCTCCTGCACCAGTTAATTGATCATGCATAATTTCGATTTTTCTTTCTGGAGTACCATGAGCCATTATTCCATCACCAAAATCTAACAAACCATCCGTGTGATGCAAACCTGTTATTATCAACAATACTCCAAAGGTTAAAACTCCTGCAATTGAAACTGGAAGAAATTGGAAAAATATCCAGCCGAAAAAGCCCGCTAATATACCAATACACGCACCAATAAAAGGAAAAAGATACATGTTCTTTGCACAATCAGAAAATATTTCATTATCCATTCTAATTGGGATAATTGTTAGAAAAGAAAACAGATTCTTTAGTTCCTTTATCATTTTTAGGTCACTTCCAAGTCATTAGGATTTCATAATTTTTTTCTATTTCAGAAAGAAGAATTTCCTTTGAAATTGCACCACTATATTTTGTCATAGCTGCAATTGAAGAACCACCAGCGCCTACACCTTCTTTAACTATTCCTGTTTCGTAGATCTTTAAGCCTGGATATCGAGACAAAGTGAAATCAATATCAGCTGCAAGTATGGGTATATCATATATTTGTCTAATTATTGATTTTATATCAGATGAATTATCTTGAATTATCCATCTAGTTGTTCCAATTGCAATATTGCATAAAACATCAGGATTTATCGCTTTGATAATTGCCAATACAGCCGCCATTTGTGTGCCGCCTGCCATTAAAACAGGTATTTGTGAAGCAGCTCCCATAGCTATACCGGCTATAGCTGGCATCATTGAGCAAGAGCAGTTGTTGTGCCTCCGGGAACACTTTCTCCAATTACAAGACAATCAGTTGAATTAGATAGATGTTCTCCGATAAGTTTAGCTCTTTCAATTACTTCCCCTACATTTTTCACAGAATTACCAGTTCGTATATCTTTTCCAGGAAAACCTCCTAAATCTATAAAAGGAATCTGAGGTTTAATTCTTGATCCGCCATTGACAACTAATACAGGTATATTAGCTAGTTTTAATGCGGACTTGGTAATTAGCGCAGGAGTTGGAATTCCACTTGGTGTTACTGGAACTCCAGTAATAGATTTACATTTACCTAGCAACAAAAGTTCAGCATCAGCAGAAGGAGTATAATCAGTAATTTCCGGATTGGCTCCAGCAGCAGATATTCCAGGTATTTTAGCTGTTTCAGTGGTTGCGATGGTACAAATAAATAATGAATTTTTTCCTTCAATTTCTGATAAAAATGCTTCCCCTTTAAGTTCATTACTAAAGTTAATAGTTCGTGTTGATTTTTTACAAATATTGCACCATTATTTTTCATTTCGATAAACAATTCTTTAGCTTTTCCATTAGTAAAATCTCTCTGTTCAATTGGAAGCTCATTAATAATATATACTGGAATCTTCTTATCAAGAGCTTCACGGGCAGTTTTCAGATTATGCAAATTACCATAACCAAAAGGAACAGATGAGATAACAACTGCGCTAGCTTTGGTTATCATATTCAAATTGTCTTTTCTAGTTTTTTCCATTATTGGAGAAAAAGGAGCTTCAGCTACAACAGGGATTTTTAGAATTTTTGCTGTCTCATAATCGGTATCTAATACATTTAGAACCCCAGCAGTTAAATTATAACCCTCATCCGTAAGAATTTTCATAAGACCAGTTCCAGTTCCAGCTCCAGAGATATGATGCAATGAACATTTCTTAAATTTAGGAGATTTTTGTGGAGAAAGAGGAATAACAAAAATTGAGTTTGTGACTAAATGTTTTTGTACAATTGCGTTCACATTAAAAACTTTCTTTATATTTTCACTAGTTAAAACTTCAGATAAAGTTCCAACAGAGAATATTTTCCCTTTTTTCAGTAATATTGCCGAAGTACAATAACGTGCAGCTAAATTTAGATCATGAAATACAGCCAAAATTATAATCTTTTCATCAACACTAAGTTTCTTCACTAAATCCATAATTTCTAATTGATTTATAATATCTAAATGTGTAAGAGGTTCATCTAATAAAAGAAGTTTAGGTTCTTGAGCAATTGCTCGAGCAATAATTACTCTCTGTTTCTCTCCACCACTGAGTTCATTAATTGGTCGATTGGCAAACTGCCAAGTATTTGTTAAGAGCATCGCTTTTTTTGTTATTTTCATATCTTGTTCGCTTTCCATTTGAAAGCGTGACATATGTGGATTC
>JARRKS010000396.1:0-4395 GCA_037387865.1 Flavobacteriaceae bacterium | reverse complement strand
ATCTCATCATAATCATACTGCTCAATATCTCTTAATTGAATGACCAACTTTTGTTGCTCTGGTAAATCTTCAATAATTCGTTCAACCCAACTCAAACTATCATTAATCTCAACTTGCTTTTGCAAAGACACATTATGATCCTGATAGTTGCTGTGCACAATTTTTAAATTTTGTGCTTGTTTAGATTTCAATTTGTCAAGACAAAAATTCTTGGTCATTGTCATAGAAAATGCTTCCACATTCTTATAGCTATCAAACTTTGACCTATTCTTCCAAAGTTTTACTAAAACCTCTTGCGTTGCATCTTCGGCTTCTTCTGTAGATACCAATAATCGTTTTGCTAAACGAAATATCTTATCTTTAAAAGGCATGACAATATTTAAAAACTCTGTCTGCGTCATTTTTTGGTTTGGTTGTTAAATAGTTTTTCTGCTATTTGATATTACGACGAATGATATATTATTTTGTTACAAAAAATTTTTATTACAAAATAATGTAAGTAATTTTATCGTTAAAGAGACTAAAATTGCACAAATAAATTCCTATGAAAAATTCAATACGTTTATTATTACTTTTTTTGATATCTGCTTTAAGTGTTAGTTGTTTTGAAGACAGAGATGACAATGGCATTTTTGCAAGTGAAATCAATGATTTTGTTTGGAAAGGTATGAACGTCTGGTATCTCTACAAAGACAATGTTCCTGATTTAGCAAATAATCGTTTTACTAGCGATGAAGAATACGCAAATTATTTAAATATCTTCTCAAGTCCTGAAGAATTATTTGAAAGCCTGATTTACAATCGTGAGACTATTGATGAGTTTAGTTGGATTACTGACGATTATATTGCCAATGAGCAATTCTTGAATGGTGAAGGTCTCAATAATGGTATGGCTTATGGTCTTTTTAGATTTTCACCAGAGGACACAGAGCTATTTGGCTATGTACGCTATGTGATTCCAGGTCTTGATGCAGACGACAAAGGAGTAAAGCGTGGTGATCTATTTTATGGAATTGATGGAACTCAACTAACAATTAATAATGCTTTCTCACTTTTAGGTCAAACAAGTTATTCGATTAATTTAGGAACCTATGATGATAATGGTACACCAACAGATTATACAGATGATTCTATAGTAGAAACAAGCGACAACGTAGGTTATTTAATGTTTAATGCTTTTAATGGAAGTTCTTCAGACCTCAATAACGTTTTTGGTACTTTTAAAAGTGCTGGGATAACAGATTTAGTTCTTGATTTGCGTTACAACCCTGGAGGTTTTACGAGTAAAGCTGTTTTAATGGCAAGTCTAATTACTGGCCAATTTACTGGCGAAGTTATGAATATTGACCAATTTAATAGCGAAATTCAAGCTGTATACGAAGCAAATGATCCAGAATTTTTAAATGATAGATTTATTAATAGTGAAAATAGCATAGTTTTAAATAGTTTAAACCTTAATAAAGTTTATGTTTTAACTACAGGAAGTAGTGCTTCTGCTAGTGAATTTGTTATAAATTCTTTAAACCCATTCATCGAAGTTGTGCAAATTGGTACAAATACTAGAGGTAAATACCAAGGGTCCTATACACTTTATGATTCTCCAGATTTTACAAGAAACAATGTAAACCCAAACCATACGTATGCATTACAACCTCTTACTTTTAAATATTCTAATATTCAGGGAAACACAGATTTTATAAATGGACTATCACCAGATATAGAACGTCGCGAACGTTTTAACAACCTTGGTGTTTTAGGTGAAGAAACTGAACCACTTCTGGCTGAAGCCATTGCTGTTATTGCTGGTTCTGGAAGGGCAACGAACCAAAAGGATAATGGTTCTTTCTTATATGAATTTATTGATGATAATAATCCTAAATTCAGAATGATTAGTGATAAGGCAGTTCCGTCTGGAATGGTCAAAAGATTATTATACAACGAATAAAAAAAGCCGCTTAAAGCGGCTTTTTTATTATAAATTCAAACTAAATCCTAAACTGAAATTTCGTCCTTTGGTTGAAAAACCATAAAGTTCTTCATAATCTTCATTAAAAATATTAGTGACACTGGCAAATAATTTCATTTTACCATCAAGGATTTTTTGACTTATATAAAAATCTAATAAACTATAGCTTTTTAGTGTAACTTCTTCATTCATAAATGTTGAACTATTAAAAAAAGAATCTTTGCGGTCATCATTATATTGATAAGATAAACTCAAAAAAGTAGCCTCAAACAGTTGATAATCAAATCTTGCATTAATCTTCAACTCTGGAATACGCAAATCTAAATCTTTATCCACATTCGTATAAGTTATATTCGTAGTTACATTTACTTTTTCTGAAAATTTATGGCTTCCATATGAAATTTTTTTCATTTCGTTTAAAATAAACCAAACTAAAATTACCCTTATCAGAAAGACTAATTTCTGCACCAAGCTCTAAAGTAGCATTCTCTTCTGGTTTTAAATCGCCATTGCCATAAGTGGGCTCAAATAATTGATATAACGAAGGTGTGATATAGGAAGTACTATAACTTACTAATCCCTTAACATAACCAAAATCAAAGTCTTTACGATAAGAAGGGTTCACACTGTAAACCAAATGACTCCCATATTCACTATGGTTGTTTAATCGGAATCCAGTATTGATATTCAATCCAAAATCAGAAACGTAAACACCATTTACATAAGGATCAATTATGGAAAAACTTGCCTCTTTTGGATCAATACTTTGTTCTAAATCTGTTCCACCAAAAGGGATTGTAAGGCTTTCCATTTCACTTTCTTGTACATTTAAACCAACAACAGTGAAAAATTTATCGTTAAAATTATATCTATTAAACATATCTGCAATAATACTTTCAGCTTTGAACTGCGTTGGGAAACTTGACCTTATATCACGTTCAATAGTATTGTAAGCTGCATTTAAAATAAGACTACCATTATTGTATTTGAATTCTGGCGACAAACCAATTCTATATTGTAAGGTTTCAGAAACATCGTCCGTATCTATCATAGAAAAGGCATCATCAAAATCTGCTTTAAACTTATCGAAACTCATATACGTATTGATTTTAAACTTGCTTGATGCTTTAAATCCTAACTTTAAATTTCCATTAATGGCATTGTATGCATCCTTTTCCGTTCCGTTTGAAATGACTGACAAGCCATCTGTGAATTGATTACCAAAACTTGCCAAATAATTAAATTTACTCAAAGTTCCATTTACCGAAACACTATTTCTAAAATCGTTAATAGACAACCCATCATCCTTTTGAGATTTGTTTGTACCAAAAGTACTCCTTAAATTCGCTGAAACCTTTTCTTTAGATGCTTTTTTGAGTTTAATATTAATAACCGCAGTTGCAGCACCAGAACCATATAATGTACTAGAAGCTCCTTTTAGAATTTCAATACTTTCAACCTGATCAGGATTAATCAGTCTTAAATCATAATCGTTGGCTATTTGTGAAGGATCTGTTAGGGCTACACCATCAATGAGTACCAATACCTGTCGGTTTCTTCCTCCTCTTACATAATAATTCAAGTTTTGCGATGCACTACTTTTGGTTCCATTAATTTCAATTCCGGCAGTCGTGTTAATGATTTCCGAAATGGTTTTTCCTTGAAGATTTTGTAATTCCTTTTGAGTGATCTTGGTAATCACTTTTCCTGAATTTTCACGTTTTAAATCAAATTTTGAATCTGTAATAACCACTTCATCCAGTTTTTGCACTTTGGTCGAATCTATGACCTGCTGTGCAAATCCACAAATTGATACGCAAAATAGCATACCAAAGAAAATTGTGTGTGTTTTCATTTTAAATTAAAATTGCTCGAGAATCGCATGGATTATCATACGTAAACTTTTATCCCGAAAGTTTGACTTATACCTTTAAATTTGGCAGGTCTCCTGACTTGCATCTTCATGTTGGTCTTCCCAGAAATAAATTTCCAGTGACTTGAAGTTTAACATGAAACTTGATAGCTTACAGTTGCGGGAACAGTTCTGGACTTACACCAGATTCCCTTTTAATTAATTCAATTTTAACCGAATCAAACCAAAATTCTTTGCAAATGTAAATATCTTATTCTTATTTTTTATTGTTATAACTATATATGTTACTTTTGGAGTAAGAAAAAATTGAATATTATGATCTCTTTATTAAGTAAGAAACAATTAGTCATTATTTCCTTTATTGTCATAGCTGTTCTCTTCAGGTTAATTCCTCATTTGCCGAATGTAACACCAATTACAGCAATTGCTTTATTTTCTGGTGTTTACTTTACCAACAAAAAATTTGCTTTTGCTATACCGCTTTTAGCAATGTTCTTATCTGATTTGTTTTTAGGCTTTTCTGCAATTACCTTATTTGTATATGTTGCTTTTATCC
>JARRKS010000395.1:0-3166 GCA_037387865.1 Flavobacteriaceae bacterium | reverse complement strand
GCCGATAAAATTACCGGATATAGAATTGCAGTTGTAATAGGTTGTTTAATTATGACCATGGGACATGCGTCCATGGCCTTGGAAACTACAATGACTTTTTATCTCGGTTTAGCATTACTAGTTATTGGGACAGGATTTTTTAAACCGAATATTACCTCTATCATTTCCGAAATGTATAAGGGGAAAGAGTCTAAAAAGGATGGGGCTTACACCATTTTTTATATGGGAGTAAATGCAGGTGCTTTTTTCGGAATGATGCTTTGCGGATACTTGGCAGAAAATTTTGGTTGGTCTTGGGGGTTTGGATTGGCTGGAATATTTATGTTTTTAGGGATGCTTCAGTTTTGGTTGGCTAAAGATTTATTTGGAGCTATTGGAGCCAAACCAATTAAAAAACACGTAGTGGAAATTCCTCAAAACATTAATGAAGAAAATCCAGCCGAACAAGAAGATGCTGAAGTTGATGAAAAACTCAACCCGTTTACAATTTTTGATAAGGTTCTAATTGTATTGACAGCAGTTGGAGGTTTACTATATCTCTTTAATGACCCCATGGAAAAAATAGGCGACATTAATATGCTCAATTTTAGTGTTGGGAATTTAAGCGGTTCAAACGTTATTGTATTAACTGCATTGGTTTTGTTCTTAATCTTGCTCATTACTCGAATTTCAAGGTATATTCCTATTGTTAGAGATCGAATCATTGCAGTATCCATTTTTGGAATATTTACAGTTTTCTTTTTTGCCTTTTTCGAACAATCTTTGGGATCTATGACATTGTTTGCGAGGGATTATACCAATCGTGAATTGGTTGGTACATCTGCAATGGTTTTTAAGGTGATAGATGCATTATTGACCACAGTACCATTAATAATTATTTCTTGGGTAATATATTTGTTAATTAAGAAAACATTTTCAAGAATAGGTGTTTCAAACATTATTCTTACCATAGCCTTTATAGGCGTTTGGGGATTGGTAATTTATAGATTAATAGATAAGTTCTCACAAGAAGGGAATCAGATTGATGCAACTTGGTTTGGTATTTTAAATTCATTTTTCATAATAACATTAGCACCTCTATTTTCAAAGTGGTGGGAAAGTAAATATAGCTTCAGTGAGTATAATATTTTTGATATTAGCCTATTTATTTCACACTATGGGTGAATTATGTCTATCACCTTTGGGGTTATCTTACTTAAGTAAGCTGGTTCCAGCTCGTATGATAGGCTTTATGTTCGGAATCTGGTATTTGGCAATTGCAGTGGGACAAAAAGCTGCTGGGACAATGGGTGGAATGATTGATAAAATTTCTGAACAATACTCTTTGGGTACTTTCTTTTTAATATTTACACTTATACCAATAGGTGTTGGATTTATTTCAATATTGTTAAACCCGGTGTTAAAAAAACTTATGCATGGTATTCGATAATCGAAAAAACAGTTAAAATAAACGTAAAATGCTCCAATTTTGGAGCATTTTTTGTAAGTTAGGCACAACTATTGCAACAAATCTTATTATGAAAAAAATAATTTTAATAGTACTATTTTCAGTATTTATTGCTCAAAATAGTATCGCTCAAGAGATAAATTGGGTTAGTTTGGATGAAGCCATAGCGCTGCAAAAAAAGAATCCTAAAAAAATTATCATGGATGCATACACTGAATGGTGTGGCCCATGTAAGATGTTAGACCGTAATACTTTTAGTAACAGTGATGTTATAAGTTATATCAACGAAAATTACTATGCTGTAAAGTTTAATGCTGAAGGAAATGAAACAGTTACCTACCAAGGTAAAACATTTGATAATCCTAATTATGATCCAGCTAAAGCGAAAAGAAGAAATAGTTCACACAGGCTTGCTTCTTATCTAAAGGTTTCGGCTTATCCAACATTAGTTTTCTTTGACGAAAACGGTGATTATATTACACCAATTGTTGGTTATCAGACACCACAACAGTTAGAATTATACTTAAAACTATTTAAAGATGACCATCATAAGAACATGAAATCGCAAGAAGATTTTAATGATTTTTATAAAGCCTTTAAACCAGAATTTAAAAGTTAATTAGTGAGGTCGAAAATATATGCTCCCTTTTTTCCTGTTTGGTGAAAAGGGAGTTTTCTTTTTTCACAAGTTTCTTTCCATCTTTTAATGTAAGATTTGAAGTTGCTTCCATCAGCTATGATAAGTTCAGGTTTTATTGAATCGATTAACCTGTTTAAATTTATTTTCGGAGAATCTCTCAATAATAAATAATTGGGTTTAAAAGATTTTACATTGTAAATTCCATAGCTATCAACAACTAAAAGTTTTTTATCGGCTATTGAATAGATGCTCTTAAGTGTATCATCTTCAATTTTGTCAATATAATTACCGATACTGTAATTTTTTATTATGAAATTGTTCTTTAAACTATCCAAATTGTGTTCTACTATTAATTTGGAGTTTGTTTTTTGACCTATTAGACTGTTCCTACTTTTATGAAAGACAATGAATTCATTCTGATTATTTTGAATAGTATTATAAATCAATGTGGCTTGCAAAAACAATATAGCCACTAAAGTATATACTAGGTTAGTAAAGCTTTTATTCTTAATGTATCTAACAAATGAAATAATTATTAAATATGAAGCAATGACAAATAAAATTCCAAATGAAATATCTTTAATTAAAAATTCTTCATGAATTGAGACCCATTCTATAAACTGATTCATCGCATAGATAATGCTTTCATAAATTCTTGCAAGAAATGAAGGCAAAATGTTAAATAGTGCTAGAATAATAATAAATAAACCCATTCCTAGAATTAGCCCTAAAAAAGGAATAATAACTAGATTAGAAAGCCAAAATAATCCTGGAAACTGATGAAAGTAATATAGGCTTAACGGCACTACACCTATTTGTGCTGCAAGACTAACCGTAAATATTTGCCAAAATTTATCTGTAATAAGATATTTTGGTTTCCAGAGTTTGTAAATAAGAGGATAAATACCAACAATACCCAGAACAGCTGAATAACTTAGTTGAAATCCTACATCAAATATAAACATTGGTCTGAACAGGAGTAGAAAGAAAATTGATATAGCTATGGTGTTATAAGTATTAGTTGGCCTTTTCATTTGCATCCCAATAGCAAGAATACTGTGACCAGCAACCAACAGAAT
>JARRKS010000394.1:0-3520 GCA_037387865.1 Flavobacteriaceae bacterium | reverse complement strand
ATCTTTCATCATGCCATTTTCATTAGGCAAAGGAAACTCTGTTGCTGGCATAATATGCGCTATTTGAAACACTATACTCACTAAAGTACCTGTAATTACATGCATGCATAGAAAGCCCAATAAAATAATCCACCAAGGCAAAGGTATTATGATCATTGGAATTACTAGAGCATATGAATAGTAAAATAGCTTCCAAGCTGTCATCTTTAGCAGCTCCATAATATATTGATTATTGTTCTTTAAAAGACCCATATTCTTGTAGCGTTTTAAGCGCACATAATCTTTCGCAGTTATCCAAAATAAAGTAGATATGCCATAGAAAAACCATATATAAACATGTTGGAATTTTTGTATCCAATGATGCTTGCCATGAGGTGAGAATCGTAGAAAAAATGGTGTATTAATATCATCATCTGAATGCTCTATATTGGTAAAAGTATGATGTAAAACATTGTGCTGAATTTTCCAAATCGTAGCATTGGCACCAATAAGATTGAACGTATAACCTAATAATTTGTTGATATTTTTATTTTTTGAATACGATCCGTGAATAGCGTCATGCATTACGCCCATTCCTATACCAGACATTCCGAACCCACAAATTATATAAAGTGTAAAAAGTAGCCATGTGGTTGTCACCAAACCAGAAGATAAAATGACCAATGGTACAAAAAACAAGGAGAGCATGACAATTGTTTTAACCACCATAGTAGTATTGGCATTTCTACTTATGTTATTTGTTTTGAAATATAAATTAACTCGACTTCTTAACGTTTTTGAAAAATCGTTATCAGCTGTTCTTGAAAACTTTGGATTTTTCATGATACTGTGTTTTTTAATTGTAAGCGTTACTACCTCAAAAACACATTTCATTTGATAATTGATAAATTGCTTTGAAGCCTCGTATATCTAAATAATTTTTCAGAGCTATTTTTAAACTCTTCTAAAAAGTCATGACAAAACATTGTCTATTAGACCACGATTATTAAAGTATTGAAGAAAGCAAAAGATTGATTAAAATTGAGAAAAAATTAAAAAAAGGAAAGCTGCTTAAATATTTTATGTGCTAAAGGTAAGCTAAATAAAGATCAAATTCTTTAAAAGTGTGTTAAATAATTGATTTTCATTTTTATATGTATATTTTCATTCATATATGATATTGCTTCTATTGCTATAAAAACCTAAAACCTTTTTGTTAGCTTGGTTATAAAACAACATTTGAATACTGTCCTTTTATCTGGTGAATAAATTTCAACTTTATTCTTTTCTCTTTCAATTTGTTTTGCAACCGAGAAATACTGAAGATTTTATTCCTTTCACAATAGAATCAAAAGACGGAAAAATAGGAATTATGGTAGATAGCTGTTAGTGTTATGCTATTCTCTGTAAGGATCAAGCGTAACAATAGAACCGTCGTCATGATAGGTGATTTCTGTAACTTTTACTGAGCGTAAATGTGTTACACCTTCAGATAAAGATGAGTCGTGATAAAACAGATACCACTTCTCTCCTACTTTGCAAATAGAATGATGTGTTGTCCAACCTACGACTGGGTTTAAAATACGACCTCCATAAGTAAATGGACCATAAGGATTATCACCAATGGCATAACAAATAAAATGTGTGTCTCCTGTTGAATATGAAAAGTAATATTTTCCATTATGCTTATGCAACCAAGCGGCTTCAAAAAAGCGTCTTTCTCTATCTCCAGCTAATAATAAATCTCCATTGTCATCTAAAATTTGTACTTCTTTAGGTTTTTCAGCAAATTCTAATAAATCATCAGTCATTTTTGCAACAAATGGTAATAATGCAGGTTCATCATCAGTTGGAATATGCGCGGTTGGGCTTTCTGGTTGTTCAGCATTAAAAACACCTGTTCTCCAGCGTTGTAATTGTCCGCCCCAAATACCTCCAAAATACATGTAATAACTGCCATCTTCATCTTCAAAAACAGCAGGATCAATTTTTGCTGGGAAATACAAATAGTACTTACCATTTTTATGTGCTGCATCTGGTGCCCACATTTGTTTTTCTGCCCAAGGAACTTCATCTACGTGCAAAGCAACGCCATGATCAATAGCTTCACTATCAACATCTTCCATTGAAATTACATGATAATCTTCCATGGCGAAATGACTACCTAAATCATCAAATGCTTCTCCTGCATCAACATCGTGTGATGGATAAATATATATTTTACCATTGAATACATGAGCAGAAGGGTCTGCAGTATATATATGTTTTACCAATGGTTGAGAAATTGCTCTTTGGTTTAAATCGTCAAAATCAATATGGTCTATTGCATCTTCAGGCATATTGTATTAATATTAAATTAATCTCTTCTTTGAATTAAATCGGTTTCGATTTGAGTTTCCATTTTTTTATTGATCTCGTATTTAAACAACAGCACAGCACCAATTAAAAATGGAATTGCTGGATAAATACTCACCAATAGTTTAATACCATTGATCGCTATTTCTGATTGTTCAAATGCTTTTGGAATATAGTCGTAAGCATTAAGGATAGCAGTAACCAATGCACCACCAATACTTAAACCTGCTTTAAGCCCAACCATCATGGCCGAGAAAATAATGGCTGTTGCACGACGATTGTTTTTCCATTCTGAATAATCTGCAACATCAGCAATCATAGCCCATAAGATTGGAATTGTAATTCCGTAGAAAAACCCATGTAAGATCTGTGAATAAAACATTAAGCTAACAGAGGTAGATGGGAATAGGTAAAACGCCATAATAAATAAAGTACTTATAAATAATGCAACACCAAACACATCTCGTTTTCCATATTTGTCAGCCAATCGTTTTGACAAGGTAATTCCAACAATCATGAAAATAATGCCTCCTGCATTAAACAACCCGAATCCAGAAGATACAGGATCTCCATCAAAATAATGAAAGCCAAAATTTCCAAAAAAGTCTAAAATTGGTT
The DNA here is from genome assembly GCA_037387865.1 of Flavobacteriaceae bacterium. Taxonomy (GTDB): domain Bacteria; phylum Bacteroidota; class Bacteroidia; order Flavobacteriales; family Flavobacteriaceae; genus Gilvirhabdus. The sequence continues at coordinate 568 of JARRKS010000394.1, read as the reverse complement.
GTATAAAAACCTCTAGATTGTTCTTATCTACATAATTTTCAAAATAATAAACATAAGAACCTCCTTTCATGGCAAGGGTTATAAATACCAAAGTTGTTAAGGTTAGCATGATTAACCATGGTCTGTTTTTAACTAAATCTCCGAAATCTTCCTTTAAGCTTGACTTTTGCTCTGGCTTTGGTACAACACGTTCTCTTGTGGTTAAAAATGTAATTAATAACATAATCGTACCTACAATGGCTAAAACAGTCATTACTTTTTCAATGCCAATAGCTTTGTCTCCACCACCAACTTTTAAAATAATTGGATACATGAATACTTGTACAAAAAATTGTGCAAACATTACTGCTACAAAACGGTATGCCGACATACTATTTCGTTCTGCCATATCTCCAGTGATCACACCACTTAATGCCGAATATGGTAAATTGTTTGCAGCATATAGCAATAGTAATAAGGTATAGGTTACTACTGCATAAATTACTTTCCCTTTATATGAGAAATCTGGTGTTGTAAAAGCTAAAAGTGCCATCACACCTAGTGGCACAGCAGTCCATAGAATCCAAGG
>JARRKS010000393.1:0-2682 GCA_037387865.1 Flavobacteriaceae bacterium | reverse complement strand
CATAAATGGCCTGTCTTGCATTGTCTTGTGTAAACGGTAATTGCCACTCCTGATTGCGTTCATAATTTAGCTGGCCCAAATTAGCTGAAATGCTCATCAATTTAGACAAGCTTCTAGCAGATTTCTTTTTAAGTAATTTATTTAAGCGTTCCGCTTCACCCAAAAAGCAGGCTTCTGTATAGTTTTGAGTTGGTAGTTTACTTTCGTAATTCAAAGATTTTGCTGGAGATAAAACAAGCTTCATATATCAATTTTTTATAGTAACTAAATTACAATAATTCTTTTATTATTCCATTTTCAAAGCTAAAGTTGTAATCGCCTTTAATCACAAAATCTGAAGTATAAGCTTTGTCCATACTTGGGTACCATTTCTTTTTCTTCTTATCTATTAAAATAAATAAACCTTCATCATTTCCTATAGCACAAAATCTATCAAAATTTCCATCAAAAATTGTAATTGGTTTAAATGCATTAATTGTGTTATAAATCGATTGAATATTATCTGTAGCAATTGCCATCTCACTTATAGAAATAATAGAGTTTGATGAAAATTGGTCATTGCTTTCAATCTTCAAATTCCTTCGTCCAATAAATTCCAAAATGTTTTCATCTGCGTCATAAAAATAAATAGCTTCTGCATTCCAATTAGAAAAATCTGAAATTAATTTTCCTTCATAATCAATAATCTCTACTCTACTTTGCAACCAAGATAAAGCCTCCTGTATTTTATTATGTGGAATATTAAATGCTAAATGTGAAGGTTTTACATACTTTCTATTTTGAAAAGTCAAGGTACTATTTCCTGTTTTAAAAGAAACCTTATTTGGTAGATCAATAAGTAAATCAAGCTCTAGTATGGAGCCATAAAAATGCCTTTGCTCTTTAATTGAAGTTGTATAAAGTATAACTTCCTCTATTTTCATTTTCTACTGATTTATGTAAAAATAATATTGAAAAAAGAGATAAATAATAAATAAAAACTGTTATTATTTATAATAAAATAACTATAATTTATATATCAATATGTTTAGAGTATCCTCTCCATTTTTCAATACATTGTTTCATATCGTTTGGTACCTCTGAAGTAAAACGCATAAATTCTTTTGTTACAGGATGCTCAAAGCCTAATGTTTTAGCATGCAATGCCTGGCGTGGTAAAACCTTAAAACAATTATCTACAAATTGCTTATATTTTGTAAAGGTTGTTCCTTTTAAAATCTTTTCTCCGCCATAGCGCTCATCATTAAACAAAGTATGTCCAATGTGTTTCATGTGAACTCGAATTTGATGAGTTCTACCTGTTTCAAGCTTACAAGACACTAGCGTTACGTAACCCAACCGCTCTAAAACTTTGTAATGCGTTACAGCGGGTTTCCCTTTGTTAGCATTGTCTTCTTCAAAAACCGTGTTTTGTAATCTGTTTTTTGGGTGTCTACCAATGTTTCCTTCAACAGTACCTTCATCTTCTTCAACATTTCCCCAAACCAATGCTATGTATTCACGTTCGCTGGTTTTATCAAAAAACTGTTTGGACAAATGATTCATGGCGTCCTCCGTTTTGGCAACCACCAAAAGTCCGCTGGTGTCTTTATCAATTCTATGTACCAAGCCTGGTCTATCGTTAGAATTTTTTGGCAAGTTTTCAAAATGATAGATCAAGGCGTTTATTAATGTTCCTGAATAATTACCATGACCTGGATGCACAACCATACCTGCTGGTTTATTAACTACTAAAAGAGAATCATCTTCATAAACAATGTTGATAGGAATATTTTCTCCAACTAAAAGATTTTCATGTGGTGGATGAGAAAATAACACGCGTACTACATCATTACCTTTTACCTTATAGTTTGATTTTACAGGTACATCATTTACATAAATATTTCCTGCTCTTGCCGCCTGCTGAATTTTATTACGAGTTGCGTTTTCAACAAAATTCATTAAATATTTATCTACGCGTAGTGGTGTCTGCCCTTTCTCTGCTTTAAATGAATCTATAACAGATGTCTTTTCGAGCATTGTTCCAGGTTTTATATCTTCTCCTTTATGGGTCATACCAAGGACCATATCTTTTCCAATATTATTAACATAGGTAAGCTTGCCTATTTCAAAACCTAAAGCCTCTAAAGTAGGTTTTGCTTGTCTGAACGTTTTTTGCTTTAAATCAGGTACAAGTACTTTTCTGTAACCAGATGGGTTTAGGGTTAAGTATATTTTACGATTTTCTTTTACTTTACTTCCAGGAATGGGATCTTGTTCAATAACAGAAAACTTTGGATATTTTGGGTTAAAGTTCGCAGAATCTTGAATTTGTAACACCAAATTATTTTTTTCAAGCTCAATTTCTGCTACTTCTAAAGATTTTCCTGTTAAGTTTGGTACAGTTTCAAAATCACCATGGTTTGTAGTAATGTTCAGCCACTTAAGCATAATAAAACTTAAGACAACTAAGGCAACAACTGCCAAAATGATTTGATGTAAAAAAGTTTTGCTAGTAAGAAATTTTATGAGACTCATTTAAAATTATTTGGTTAACAAATATATAAAAACCAAAGTGTTTTTAGTTTTGATTTATAAGTGATATTTTAGCTTAACTAATATAAGATACGTTTTATTGTTGGTTTTAGATTTATACTGAATCAAGTTCGGCACATATGAGAAAAAACATAGCCATTATTATGG
>JARRKS010000392.1:0-5175 GCA_037387865.1 Flavobacteriaceae bacterium | reverse complement strand
AGCCATCCTTCTTGAGTTAAAAATGGAACAGACCCTGCTCCTACCTTTGTACATTGCCATGCACTATCTTTAAAAGGCGTAGGTGACATAACATGTTTGTGCTCTCCCCAATATTTCATATCAGGGCTATAACTTAAATAGATATCGCCAAAAGGTGTATGACCATTATCACTAGGTCTACTTAACATTGCATATTTACCATTTATTTTTATAGGAAATAGCACGCCATTTCTATTAAAGGGTAAAAATGCATTTTCGCATTGAAAAAATTCTTTAAAATCAAAAGTGTATCCTACTCCAATGGTTGGACCATTATGGCCTTCGCACCAAGTAATCCAATAACGGTCTTCAATAAATACAACTCGTGGATCGTACTTGTAATCTCCAAAAATTTCTGTACTACCATCAGATTTAAACACTATTGGAGATGGATTTATTTCCCAATGAATTCCGTCTGGACTAAAACCAGAATGAATGTTCATCTGAACCGCTCTGTTATCACATCTAAAAACACCAGCATAACCATCCTTAAAAGGAACAACAGCACTATTAAATATACTATTTGATGAAGCTATTTGATCTCTTTTGATAATTGGATTATCACTGTATCTCCATATAACATCACTAGAGTTAATTGGTCTTTCTTGCCAAGGGAAATTTAATTTCATTCTTTAACCAACTTTTGATTCTCTGTCTGCAAGTTTATTGTACCATGTCAATTTTAAAATGACAGAGGTTATAAGCATAATTGCTAATACAATATACAAACTATTATATTCTTTAATGATCAAATACATTGGTGCTAATACAAATGTCATTTGCCAAACAATTCCAACAACACAATTGAATGCATCCATGGCGAATGACTTGTTTTTTACAAAAGAAGGATCGTCCTTCTGGAGCTCTAAAATCACTGTTTTCCAAAAACCCCATGGTTTTGTAGTTTTATAAAAATGTTTAAGAACTTCTATGTCATCAGCTTTTGCAAAATAAACTCCAAGGGCGCATCCTATAAAAGAGATTAATAAAACATAAGGAAACAAAAATATTGAAGACGTTTCTACAAATATTCTTGGAAGTAAAGTAGAGGCAATAAGCCCAGCAAGCATACCTCCAAAATATCCATACGAATTAAATCGCCACCATATCCATTTTAACACATTTGCGGCGGCATATCCTCCATATAGTCCAAATGTTAACCATAATGTTAATGAATTAATAGATGAAGCAAAAAATCCTCCAATTAATCCAACAACAACTATTAACACAGAAGATAAATAGCTGTATCTAATATAAACCTTATTTGAAGCATTAGGATTTATATATTTTTTATATATGTCGTTAACGATATATGCCGGTGCAGAATTAATGAAAGCAGCAAAAGTTCCCATAAAAGCTGCCAACAAACCTGCTAATTTTTATCCTTTTACCCCAATTGGCAATTCTGGCCCCATATAAACGAGGCATAATACAGCAAAACCAGCAATCATTAAATATCGTGGAACCGACAAAACAACTATGGTCAAAGCACTCATTCTAGATGCATCTATCGGATTTTTTGTAGATAGAACTCTTTGCATATCATAACTAGGAACAGGTCCAGCAAGACTAGCAAAAATGCCTTTAAAAATCATCATCATAAAAAAGAACCCAAAAAGTGAAAAACCATCTTCTTCAATTTTCTGATTAACACTATCAATATATCCAGTCCAGTCCAAATCTAATTGCATTCCAAAGAATAAATCCTTCCAATTTGCTGGTACGGAAGCATCAACCTGCGCAAAAGTTACACTTGTAAAAGAAATATATCCAATAACCAAACAAGAAACAGTCATTATAAAAAACTGTAAGACTTCTGTAGCAACAACGCTATACATACCTCCTTTTAGAGTATATAGTGTTGTTATTCCTATAATAATTAATGCATAAGATTGTTCAGATAAAACTTGAAAAGCCCCTATATGGAATGATAAATCCCAAGGCAAAAAAATAACAACAAACTTACCAATACCTTCAAAAAAATAAGCAATAAAACCCAGTGTACTAATTATAGCAAATACTGTAACTATAATATGAGATAGGCGTGCACCTAAACCTTCACCAAAACGATAAGTAATCCATTGAGCACCTGTCATTACATTGGAACGCCTTAACCAAGCTGCCAAAAATACAAAGACAAAAACCTGATTCCAGACGGGCCAAGACCAAGGTAACCAAGCACTTTTTAAACCATAAACAAACATTATAGTCACTGCCCACATTGTCCCAGAAATGTCAAACATTCCAGAAGCATTAGAAAGCCCTAAATAATACCAAGGAATCTCATTACCTCCTAAAAAATAAGATTGCAAGCTTTTTGAAGCCTTTTTGGATACATACAGCCCAAACAAAACTGTAATTAATATATAAAATAAAATGACTGCAATGTCTACCGTTGCTAAATTCATACTTTTATTTTGATTACTTAATAAACTCTAATTGTCTAAAATTTTAAGCGTTATTAAAATCCGTTAAAAACAAACAGCATAAGGTTATTTATACTATTTTTACTATGTTCAAACCAAAGCCAACACTTTCAAAAACATACTAAATAGTGTTAGGCTAAAAGCGGTTAAAATTCAACATTGTCATAAATATTTATAATTTTAAGTTTTGTACGAATATTTTTAGACCAATAACTATCTTAAAAAGCTAAACGCCTTAAAAGGCTTCAAATAATTATGTTAAACGGAATAAGGGACTATTTCAAATTAAAGAACAAGAACAAATACCAGATAACGGTAAGACATCATGTCACTTTTTGGGTAATTTACTTTTTGTTTACAACTTTTAAATGGGGTAATTATTACCACGATTATGTATATGCATTTCAATCTACACTACTAGGTTTTTGTATTCATATGACATTAGCGTATTTCAATATTTACTATTTAATGCCAAAATTTGTCTATACTAGAAAATATTTTATCTATGGACTAACAGTTTTTGCCAGTTTATTTGTAATGCTTTTGGTTAAATTCAATTTAACCTATTACCTTTTGAGCACTAATGTTTGGCCAGAAGGACCTGAAACTACTGAACTAACATTAAATTATGCTTTTTCAATACGCTCAATAACATATATTCTCTTACTATTGAAAAATCAGATAAAGCACCAAAAACTATTTTAAAATTGTCTGAATTAATGCGCTACCTCTTATACGAAACAAAAAAGAATAGGCAAAGCTTGAAAAAGGAAATCATTTGTCTTCAAAATTATTTAGATTTGGAGCGCATTAGATATGGCAATCTTTTAACCATTAATTTGAATATTTCTGGAGTAATTGAAGGCAAAAAAATTGCACCCATGTTGTTACTATCATTTATTGAAAATGCATTTAAACATGGAGCCAACAAAAATGTAGGAGAAATAGCCATTAATATTGATTTCAATATAGTCGAAAATTTTCTGTATTTCAAAGTCACCAATCCTATTCCAACTAAAATAAATCATAATGCCATAAATGATGAAACTGGTGGAATTGGGATTGAAAATGTAAAAAAGAGACTTGAATTGGGCTATAATAAGGAAGATTACAAACTTGAAATCAACAACAATGGTGATGAATACGTTGTTGATTTAAAAATTAAAGTTTAATGAATTTGAGATGTGTAGTAGTAGATGATGAGCCATTGGCAATTAATGTTATTAAAAATTACATTGAGGAAACACCTGGATTAGAATTACTAAATTCTTTTAATAATGCTGTTAAAAGCATTGAGTATATTAGAACCAATGAGGTAGATTTACTGTTTCTTGATATTAATATGCCATTACTAGATGGTCTAAATCTTTTAAAGAGTTTAACAAATAAACCGTTGACAATAATAACTACAGCACATCATGAATATGCCGTAGAGAGTTATGAATTGGAAGTTTTGGATTATTTGGTCAAACCAATTCCTTTTTACAGATTTGTTATGGCTGTAAATAAAGCCTTTAAAGTTAAAAGTTACGAAAATAATGACACTTCCTTACATTTAGAAAGAGCATTCATTTTTGTGAACATCAACAAAAAGAAAATGCAGAAAATTTTTCTCGATGAAATTCTTACTGTTGAAAGTCTTAAAGATTATATAAAAATAAATACCATAAGCAACAAATATATTGTTCACCAGACTTTGGGAAGTTTTACAGATAGTCTACCTTCAGACAAATTCATAAGAATTCATCGCTCATATACCATATCTATAGATAAAGTTGAAGCTATAGAAGGAAATAGTGTTGAAATTGCAGGGATTAGATATACCATAGGTAGAAGTTACTTGAACGATACAAAAAGTATACTACTAGATAATAAAAATATATCTTAAGAGATTAATTTTTTCATAAAAATAAGTAATTCACCTAAATGTTCTTTGGTATCAATTCCCTATCTTTATTATTAATTTATGCTAATTGGGCAAATCACTACCTATGTGCAAAAAATCGGTTTTCATAGTTTTAATTTGTTTGGGATATTATGGGTTTTCACAACAAGGCAATTACAAGTTTAATAGCTATGGAAACAGATCAATTTTACTTTCGGGAAATGTTACTGGAAGCGTAGATGATCTTGGTCTAACTTACTATAATCCTGCCCGTTTGACAGAAGTTGAAAATGGTTTAATTTCATTTAATGCCCAAGCATACGAATTGGCTTCAGTTAAATTGTTAAATTATGATGAGGATAGAGGAAAACTAGAAAGCACCAACTTTAATGGTGTTCCTACCATGGCTGGAGGTATTTTCAACTTATTTGGAACTCGCTTTGCATATTCATTAATAACAAAAAGTAAAAGTAATATCGATTTAAATTATAAAAGCAACTCGATAAATAATGATATTTTAGAAGATTTTCCAGATGTGACAACCTATAATAATAATTTTGAATTATTTTCTAAAATAAATGAAGATTGGTCTGGAATAACTTGGGCTTATAAGGTTAATGAGAAAATGAGTTTAGGCATATCTGCTTTTGGTAGTATATATTCATATAGGGCAAGTAGATTTGTAAAAATTACTATAGAATCATTAGAATTCTATGTTGCCTATTATGAGAACTACATTAGATTCTAACAAACATCCTATGGTGCTTTTGTTAAGATTGGAGCAAACTATCATTTTAACAAATTTGATTTAGGTCTTAATATACA